>CAYWNQ010000116.1:0-6936 GCA_964459695.1 uncultured Halobacteriales archaeon
TAGCTGGGGAAGAACGCGAGCGTGTTGCCCGGCGTGAACCGGACGGCGTCCTCGAGGACGCCGGTCACGGCGGTCTGGACCTCGGGGTCGTCGCGCCGGCTGGCGAACAGTGCCGGCGTGCCCACGGCGTAGGTGCGCCGGCGCTCCGGGGGGAACTGCTGGCCGTAGGCCAGCGTCTCGGGGTCGGGGCCGTCGGCGCCGACGCCCAGGACGTCGGCCAGCACGTCGAACGGCCGGAGGGTGGCGCTCATCAGGACGGCGGCGTGGAGGTCCGCGAACAGCGGCTCGGTGACCCGCCGGGGGATACAGGTGTACAGCTCCGCGCGGCCGTAGACGCCGCCGTCGTCGCGCCGGACCGACACCACCGGGTGGACGCCGGTCTCGTCGCCCTCGGCCATCCACGCCTCGAGGAAGGTAGCGGCCTGGAGCGTCCGGCACTCGCGGCGCTGGTCGGTCTCGCCGGCCTTGTACCGCTCCTCGTGGCGGGCGTCGAGGGCGGCACCGAGCGCGAGCGCCCGGTCGAGGTCCTCGCGGTAGCCCGGCCCCGCGTACTGCTCGAGGAAGGCGACGGTCAGGTCGTCGCGGCCGTCGCCGCCGGCGACCGTCAGGTCGACCCAGTCGTCGCCGACGCGCTCGCGGCCCCCGAAGCCGAGTTCCTCGTCGTACGTGTCGACCAGCGCGTCGCGGAAGGCCGCCAGCAGCCGCTCGGCGGCGTCGGCCCGCCCGTCGGCGGTCTCGTCGAGCTCCGAGAGCGCGCCGTCCAGCGTGGTCTCGGTCAGGGTCCGCGTGGCGTGGTCCCGCGCGGCGCCCTCGACGTTGTGGGCCTCGTCGAACACCACGACGACGTCGTCGGGCTCGCGGCCCAGCCACCGGAAGAACTGCTCGCGGATGACGGGGTCGAGCAGGTGGTGGTAGTTGCAGACGACGAGGTCGACGCCCTCCAGGCCCTCCTTCAGCAGCTCGTAGCCACAGAGCCCCGCCTCGTGGGCGCGGTCGTAGATCTCGTCGGGCGTCCGGACGCCGTCGTGGAGCCAGGCGTAGAAGTCGTCGGTGTCGCCGACCAGGTTGCGGTGGTAGCGCTCGCAGGTCGCCCCCTCCTCGGCGACGTCCGCGCGCTCGGCCCGCAGGGACTCCAGTTCGTCCATGACCGCCTCGCGCGCCGCGGCGGCGTCCTCGTCGCCCGCCCGGGCCGCGTCGAGCAGGTCGTCCTGGCGGCGCTCCAGGTCGGCGATCTCCTCCTCGAGGTCGACGAGGTCGCGGGTCGTGTCCCGCAGCGCCTGGCACTCCTCGTAGCCGACGTCGACGTGGCACATCGAGCCCTTCCCCCGGAAGACCACCGTCCTGATGGGCTCGTCGTCGGCGATGGCACGGGCTTCCGCGATGAACTGGCGGGTCTGCTGGTGGACGTTGGTGGTGATGACGACGGTCCGGTCTGTCCGGCGGGCGTGCTCGAGCGCCGGGGCCAGCGCCGCCAGGGTCTTGCCGGTGCCGCAGGCGCCCTCGAACAGCACGTCCCGTCCCTCCCCGAGCGCACCGTGGATGCGCTCCATCGCCTCGCGCTGGTCGTCGTAGGGGGTCTCGAACGGGAAGAACCGCATGAACGGGGCCACGGAGTCGGGACGCGACACGCCCGCCGGTTCGCCGTGATCGCCCTAAAGGATTCGCGGACCGGGACGGAAGTGGTCCCGGGGTTGAAGGGCGATGGCGCGGCCACCGGCCCCGTGGCCTGACCACGGCCGCGGGCGGCCAGCGGGAGCGCGACGGGCACCGCTCGCGGGCTGACCGACGCCCGTCGCCTGCTCGCTCATCCCCCCGCGTCGGCGGTCGTCTGGGGCTCGACGTACACCTTCCGGACGTCGGCGTCGGCCGCAGCCAGCGCGTCCTCGATGGCCGTGATGCGGTCGTCGATCGCCGCGGTGTCCAGGCCGGGCTCGAAGGCGACGTCCGTGGCCACCAGGACGTCCTCTGGCCCGAAGTAGATCGCCCGGAAGTCGACGACCCGGGCGACGCCGTCCCAGCCGGCGACGATGGCCCGGAGCTCGCGCTCCCGGTCGTCGGGGAGGCTCTCGCCCAGCAGCAGCCGCTTGTTCTCCCAGGCGAGCGCGAGGGCGAAGCCCATCAGCATCAGACCGATGAGCGCCGCCGCGATGGCGTCGTAGATCGGGTCCTCCAGCGTCCGCGAGAGGAAGATGCCGAGGAAGGCGATGCCCGCACCGGCGCCAGCGATGGCGTCCTCGGTGAAGGCGGTCAGCACGGTCGTGTTCGAGGTCTTCCGGAACGCCTCGGCGTAGCCGTCCCAGCCGTGCTCCTCCATCTGGCGCCGTAACGAGGCGTTGGCCTTCTTGAACGCGTAGGCCTCGAAGCCGATGGCGCCGAGTAGCACCGCGTAGTTCACCCAGACGTTGGGGATCGTCGCGCCCAGCACCTCAATAGTGCCGGGACTCGGGGGCTCGGGGTGCTGGATGGCGTGCCAGCCGTGCTTCAGCGACTCCCAGCCGGCGATGCCGAACAGCAGCACCGACACCAGGAACGAGTAGAAGAACTGCGCCTTGCCGTAGCCGAATGGGTGGGCCCCGGACGGCTCCTTCCGGCCGTAGAAGATGCCGACGAGGAGGAAGACCTGGTTGCCGGTGTCGGAGATGCTGTGGTAGGTCTCCGAGAGCATCGAGGGGCTCCCGGTCAGGAGGAAGCCGCCGAACTTCAGCACGGCGATGGCCCCGTTGGCCACCAGCGCCGCGAGGACGACCGAGACGCTGTCGCTTCCCATCGGCCGCCCGGTCGGCGGGCGCCGGGATAGTCCTTACCTTCAATGGCCCGCGCCGCCACCCCGCGAGCGTGATCGTCGTCCTGGCCGACACCCACGGCAGCGAGGGCCACCGCCTCGAGGGCGCTGCGCTCGAGGCCGTCCGGGCCGCCGACCTGGTCGTCCACGCCGGCGACTTCACCACCGGGGCGGTGCTGGCGGCCCTCGAGGACGAGGCGGCGGCCCTCGCGGCGGTCCACGGCAACAACGACGACGCGGCGGTCCGCGAGCGGCTCCCGGCCGAGCGCGTCCGCGACCACGCCGGGGTGCGGCTCGCCGTCGTCCACGGCCACGAGCACACGGCGACGACGCTGCCCCTGTTCGGCCGCGAGGCCGGCGCGGATCTGGTGGTGGTCGGCCACTCCCACCGGCCGGGGTTCGACCGGGTCGGCGGAACGGCGGTGCTCAACCCGGGCAATCACGCCGACCCCCGCCAGTACCGGCCCGGCTACGCGACGCTTCGGGTCGACGGCACGTCGCTCTCGGGGCGGATCAGGGACCCCGACGGGGTGCCGTTCCGGTCGTTCGGCGTTGCACTGGACCGCGAGAAGGGCGACCGGTAGACCCGGTCGGGCGGGATGTGGAGGGCCGAACGTCGCGGGGGAACACGACGTGGCACCTCCGGCTTGGACGGGGTGATAAAAGGAGCCGTCGGTAGCTCAAAGGCGCGTTTTAGCCACGGTAGTAGGTCCACGCGACGCCGGCCACCAGCACACCCAGCCCGCCCAGGAAGAACACCAGTCCGGGCGGGATGGCGCCCGCCCCCACGTCGGTCGCCGGGCCAGCGGCGGTGTCCATCGCCGTCGGGGTGGCGGTCGCGTCCGGTGGTCCGGTGGGCGTCGGGCGGGCCGTCGCCGTCGGTGTGCCGGCACCGCCGATGGCGTCGGTGGGCGTCGGTGTCGCTGTGGCAGCCGGGCCGGCGGGCGGGCCGCCGCCCTGGCTGCCCAGCGACGGGACGAGCCGGTCGACGCCGCGCCCGAGCACCTCCTGGACGGCGACGGCGCCGACGGCGAGGACCGCCACCCCGCCCAGCAGCCGCGACAGCGCGGTCCGGAGGCCGCCTGCCTGCTCCTCGCCGCCGGCGAAGATGACCAGCGGCTCGTCCGCCGGCGCGTAGACGTCCATCTCGCGGCCCTTCTCGGAGTAGGCGGTGCCGACGACCTGGATGGCGCCGGCGTCCTCGAGGTTCGCCAGGTGGTACTGGGCGTTCTGGAGGGAGGTGTCGACGCGGTCGGCGACCTCGGCGGGCGGCGCGGGCTCGTCGTGGAGCTCGGACAGCACCTGCCGCGCCGTGTCCGAGGACAGCGCCGACATCAGGGCGTCGGCGTCCTCGCTGTCGACGCCGACGACGCGGGGTCCGGCGTCGGCGGAGACGTCCGGCCTGGAGGGCAGGAGGCTCATGGCACGGCGGTTTTACGGGGGCCGGCATCAACCTTGTGCGACCGCCGGTGCCGCTGACCGGCATGCCGGCCCCCCGTCAATCCGCTCCTCCCGGGCGCTCTCCGGCGGTTCCGACCCGGCACCGGAGGACAAGCGTCTTGGCCGTGGAGGGCCCAGAGCCGGCAATGGCGCTGAACGTGCCGCTGCCGCTGGCGCTCATCGCGGGGACGATGGTGCTGTTCGTCTTCTTGGTCTACCTGTTCTTCCGCCGGACCGTGACGGCGTTCACCGAGGGGATGCGGGGCGACCGCGACTAGCTGGCCCGCTCGACGGCGGCGACGGCCTCCTCGACGTCCTCTCGCGTGACGTCGAGGTGGGTGCACACCCGCACGAGGTGGTCGTCGAAGGCGACGCCGAGGACGCCCTCGGCCTCCCAGCGCTCGAGCACCGCCTCGGCCGGGTCGTCGGTCTCGACCAGCACGATGTTGGTCTCGGGCTCGCGGGGGGCCAGCCCGGGGACATCGGCCAGGCCGTCGGCCAGCCGGACGGCGTTCGCGTGGTCGGTGGCCAGCCGGTCGCGGCCGTCAAGCGCGACCAGGCCGGGGGCGGCGACGACGCCGGCCTGGCGCATCCCGCCGCCCAGCAGCTTCCGGACCCGCCGGGCCCGCTCGACGAACGCGTCGTCGCCGGCGAGTATCGACCCCACCGGCGCGCCCAGCCCCTTGGAGAGGCAGAACATCACCGAGTCGACCGGGTCGACGAGGTCGGCGGCGGGCACGTCCAGCGCCACGGCGGCGTTGAACAGCCGGGCGCCGTCGAGGTGGACCGGCACGTCCAGGTCGTGGGCGGTGTCGGCGGCGGCCCCGATGGCGTCGGGCGCGATGGCCGTCCCGCCCCTTGCGTTGTGGGTGTTCTCCAGGCAGACCAGGCCGGTCCCGGGCCGGTGGGCGTCGGCGACGACGTGGCCCTCGCGCACCTGTGCCGGCGTCACGACGCCGCGGTCGCCGCCGTCGACGGTGCGGGTCTGGAGCCCCGAGTGCTGGGCCAGTCCGCCGAGCTCCCACCGGTAGACGTGGCTCTCGACCTCGACCAGCACCTCCTGGCCGGGCTCGGTGTGGACCCGCGCGGCGACCTGGTTGCCCATCGTCCCGGTCGGGACGAACAGGGCCTCGCCGGTGCCGACGACGTCGGCTGCGCGGCGCTCGAGCTCGTTGACCGTGGGGTCTTCCCCGTACACGTCGTCGCCGACCTCGGCCTCGGCGGCGGCCGCCCGCATCTCGTCGCCGGGCCGCGTGACGGTGTCCGATCGGAGGTCGATCATGGCCCGGGATTCGTCGCCGTCGGTGATATAGGCCGGGGACGGGACGTAAGAGTTCGTTCGACGTATCGGACTCCTCGAACGGCGTTCGGGAAGCCTCGACTCCTCCGACCGCGGGACGCAGCCCCGATTGCAGCCACCGCATCCGCCACGCAGACCGCCCCTGGCGCTTGACCCTAGGATACCGCTGGAAAGCCCCTGCGGTACTCCCCGGCTCGAGCACGGGGTGCGGTCGGCGGGTGCGGTCCAGAGCATTCCGGAGCCCAGCGGGCGGGGGACGTCTGCCAGTACTCCCGGGTCCAACCCCGAGCCGAGCGGTCGGTGGGGCTCCCTCCACGGGTGCTGGGGCCCGCGGAGGCTTTTTGCTCCCGGCGCCCGCCGGACCGCACATGGAGGTGGAGACCGTGCTGGCGCCGGTCGACGGCAGCGAGGCGGCGCTGGGGGCCCTGGAGTACGCCGTCGCCGTCGCCGACCGGTACGACGCCACGGTGCACGTGCTCCACGTGTTCGGCGAGGGCGTGGTCCGGGGTCTGGAGGTCGGCGACCTCGAGCCCGAGGACCTGGCCGCCGAGACCGAGCGGGTGATGGCCCGCGCCGAGGACCTGGGCGAGGCGGTCCCGCTGACCCACTCGACGGCGTACGGCTTCTCGCTGGATCGGAAGCTCCAGCACCCCGGAAGCGTCATCCTCGACGCCGCCGACGACGCGTCGGTGGACTTCGTGGTGATGCCCCGCGAACCAGTCAGCGGCGACCCGGCGGAGGTGCTGGGCAAGGCCGCCGAGTACGTCCTGGCGTACGCCTCACAGCCCGTCCTCGCCGTCTGAGCCGCCCAGTTCGAGCTCCATCTCGAGCTCGAACCCGGGGTCGCCCCTGGCCTCGAAGCCGACCTTCTGGTACACCGCGATGGCGGGGTCGTTCCACCGCTCGACGGTGAGCCACACCCGGTCGACGCCCTCCTCGGCGCCGAGCCCCAGCAGCGACTCCAGCAGCTCGGTCCCGATGCCGGCGCCCTGGTAGGGCCCGAGGACGAAGATGGCCAGCTCGTGGCTCCCGTCGTCGGGGACCAGCACCGCGTGGCCGACGACCTCTCCCTCGTAGCGGGCGACGACGTTGACGCAGTCCGGCGCCGTGATGGCGTCGAGCCAGTCGCGGATCGCCTCCTCGCCGGTGGGTGGGATGCCCTGGGCGCGGTCGGCGGGGTCGAAGGCGCGGTACATCTCGACCAGCGCCTCCCGGTCGCCGTCGTGGCGCCGGAGCCGGATGCGTCGGCCCGACCAGTCCACGAACCGCCGGGGCGGTGGCTCGAACGAGTCGACGGGGGCGTCGGGGACCGTCATCTGACCAGCGTCACCGACACGGTGGCGTTCAGCACCACGAACTCGACGATGGCACCGAGCTGTACCTTCCCGAGCGGGCTCCGTGCGGCGCCGCCGAG
>CAYWNQ010000117.1:0-6801 GCA_964459695.1 uncultured Halobacteriales archaeon
GCCACCTCCGTGGGGCGGTACTGAGCGTCGCCGTCGTGGGGAAGGCGACGGTCACGCCGGCCACCTCCGTGTGGCAGCATTGAGCGTCGCCGTCGTGGGGACGGCGACGGTCATGTCTCGGCGACCTCGACCTCGTAGTCGTGGATGGTCGGGTTGGCGAGCAGCCGCTCGGCCATCTCGTCGGCGCGCTCGCGGGCCGCGGCGGCGTCTCCGGCCTCGAGGTCGACCTCGAACCGGTCGGCGCGCCGCAGCGCCTCCAGGTCGAACCCCAGGCGCTCGAGGGCCTGCCGGGTCGTCTCGGCCTCCGGGTCGAGGACGCCCCGCTTCAGCCGCACGGTGACGGTGGCGGTGTAGGCGGCCATCACCTCGGGGTGCGTGTCACTGTGCAAAAACCGTTGTGACTCGCCCGGCCTGTCCACGAACGTGGATAGGAGCGACGTCGACGGCGCGGCGGAGGCTACCCGTCATCGCGCCGTGCCGCCAGCACCTCCTCGAGCACGCTCGGCCGGTCGGTGACGACGCCGTCGACCCCCAGGTCCAGCAGCCGCTCCATCGCCGCGGTCTCGTTCACCGTCCAGACGTGCACCGCGAGGCCGTCGGCGTGGGCGTCGCCGACGAATCCCCGGGTGACCAGCCGGACGCCGCTGGCCCGTCGGGGCACCTGCAGCGCGTCGTAGCGGGGCAGCGGGAGCCCGCCCAGCGGCCCGAGCGAGGTCGCCGCGTACCGGGTGATGGCGCCGCGGGCCGGCGCGAGGTGGACGCCGGGGTCGTGCTCGCGGAACCGGTCGAGGGCGTCGCCGTGGAAGGAGACCACGAGGGTGTCGGTGCCCCGGTCGAACTCGGCGAGCAGGCGGGCCAGGTCGGCCTCGTAGGGCTCGACCTCGGGCGCGGTGGCCTTGATCTCGAGGTTGACCAGTGCGTCGGGGAACGTCTCCAGGACGGCCCGCAGCGTCGGCACGCGGAAGTCCGACGGTGCCACGGCGTCGAGGCCGTGGCGGTCGGCGAACCCGTCGGGGATGGCCCGGTCGCCGGTGGCGAAGCCGCGGTAGGGGTAGGCCGACGCCGGTCGCCCGTGGACGGCGCCCTCGCCGGGGACGAACCAGTGGGCCGCGTCGAGGGCCCGGAGGTCGGCCAGCGTCGTCTCGGCGACGCGACCGCTGGCGTCGGTGGTGCGGTCGACGGTCTCGTCGTGGACGACGACCAGTCGGCCGTCGGCGGTGGCGTGGACGTCGAGTTCGAGTACGTCGGCGCCCAGCGCCCGGGCGCGCTTCAGCGCGAACAGGGTGTTCGAGGGCGCCTCCAGCGCGCCGCCCTGGTGGGCCATGTTCAGCGGCGGCCGGTCGCGCCAGGCGCCGCCGTCGGCCCCGACGAGGTGGGTCCCGGCGACGGCGCCGAGGCCGAGGATTCCCGCGGCGCCACCCGCCCGGAGGAGCGTCCGCCGGGACGGTCGCCAGGTCGGGCGCATCGTCCCTTCGTCTCGCCCGACCGGCAAAGGGCTTGCCGCGCTACAGCGCCCTGACCGCGTCGACGGCGGCGGCCAGGTCGGGCGCGTCGAACAGCTCCCGGCCGACGTAGGCGTTGGCGCCGGCGGCGTACATGTCGCTGGCGGCCTTCACGACGTGGTCGGGCAGGGGCTCCGGGTCGGTCTCGCAGAGCGCCCGCCAGTCGGCGACGCCCTCGCGGGTGGCGCGCTCCTTGGCGTCCGCCACGGCGGCGACCCACTCGGGCTGTTCGCGCCGGTGGTACTGCCGGATGACCTCCTTGGAGAGCTGCTGGCCGTCCAGCGAGAACCGGTTCTCGTCGAAGGTGCCGACCACGTCGGCGACCCGGACCTCGCCGTCGACGTAGAGGCACTCGATCTTGCCGTCCTCGTGTGTCAGGCCGGCCTCGGCGGCCCGCTCGGTGACCAGGCGGTTCACGTCGCCCGCGACGCGCTCGAGCACGTCGACGTCGGCCTTGCCCGCGATGTGGTCGGCCTCCGCGCGGTCGAGGTAGCGGTCGGACTCCTCGAACTTGGTCGAGAACTCCACGACTGGCTCGGGGAGGTCGACCGGCTCGTCGGGCCACGAGGACGGGTCGAGGCCGAAGTCGCCGGGCACCGCGCGGTCCCGGAGCGAGGAGCCGACGGGCACCGTGTTGCGGAAGACGATCTCGAGGGGCACGAGGTAGTTGTCGCCCGCCGCGGCGTGGAACGCGTCGTAGTCGTACTCCCGGCCCTCGTGGGGCAGGTCGGGCACCTGGGTGAGGTCGATGGCCATCTCGCGGGGCGGGTCGGCGGCCGCCGACAGCGGCCCGACCTGGCCGGCAGCGACGACGCCACGGTAGTGGGTCGGAATCCCGGCGTCCTCCAGCAGCTCGAAGTTCGCCGCGCCCATCGCGCACAGCGACGCCCCCTTGTTGGGGATGGCGTCGGGCATCTTCCCCCAGTCGAACACCGAGTAGTCGTCGGTGAAGACGAAGGCCCCCGTCCCCAGGCGCTCCGGCGTCGCCGGCGTCTCGACGCGGAACTCCTTGACGCTGGTCATGGACGGGCGTTCGCCGGTCCGCACAAAGGGGTTTCCGTTCGGTGAGGGGCGGTTCGGGTGGTGGGATCGGAGCCCGGGCATCGCCGGCTGACACCGTCCGGAACGCCCCGAGACGCTGGCCTCGGTCGCTGCGCTCGCGGGTCGCTTTGCTCACGGCTCGCGTGCTCGCGGCTCGGTTCGGTCACCGCGCTCGGATTCGACGACGCTCCCTCGCCTCGCGGCTTCGCCGCTCGGCAGAACCGATGCCTCCCTCCGGTCGGCACACGCGAGACACGGTCGGCGGAGCCGGGACGTGCGGCCACGCATCCACGCTGAGGACGGCGCCACAACGCCGTCTATCCCGATGTGCTAGCTCCGCATCGCCGCCAGCACCGTCCGGACCTGCGAGAGCCCGTTCTCGACCAGCGCCCGCGGCAGCCGTCGCCGGGCGCCGTCGAGCGCCTCGGCGAGGGCCTCGTCGCCGTCCTCGAGCACGCCGCTGCCGTGGCCCGACAGCACCCGGTCGGGCTCGAGGTCGGCCAGCGCCTCCGTCGGGGGGTCGAGCCGGCGCAGCGTCATCACCCCGAGTCGCTCGTCCCCGACGCGCATGTACGGCGCGCAGCCGACCGACTCGCCGACCACCAGCGTCTCGCCGTCGTAGAGCGCGTACTCGTGCCAGTCAGGACCGACGGGGGTGCCGACGTCGACCGGGACCAGCTCGTAGCCGCCCAGAGTCGCGCCGGGCTCGACGAGCTCGACGGGCGCCGGCAGGTCCCCGGCGAGGTCGGTCATCGTCTCCGGCACGTGGACGGCGACGCCGTGGCGCCCGGCGACGGCGGCGGCGTCCCGGCGGTGGAAGTTCGACAGCACGACGACGCCGGCCACCTCGCCGACCTCCGCGAGCAGGTCGTCGACGCCCGGCGCGTCCACGGGGTCGACGACGTAGACGCCGTCGTCGGTCGCCAGCGCGTGGCTGGCCCGGCGCATGGTCTCCTCGGGGTGGGCGATCCAGCCGACCCCGCCCGGCCAGCGGTCGACTTCACGGTAGCCGGTCGCGTCGTCGGTGACCTTCGCCGGCATGGCCGCCCCCACGTCCACCGGGGTCAAAACGCTGTGGCCGGCCACCGGAAGGGTTTTTTGCGGACCATGCCGTATGTCAACGTCACCCATGACTCCCAGTCGCCTCCGGGAGCGCCTGGCCGACACCGACCGGGTCGACGCCGAGGAGTTCGTCGAGGCGCTCTCGTACGTCCGCGACGACGGCCGGTAGCCGGCGGCAGGCGGGCGGGCCGCTCAGTCGAGGTACTCCCCGACCAGCAGCTGGACCCGCTCTCTCGTTGCCCGGGGGATGGCGTCGCCGGGCGTGTTGACGGCGCCCTCCAGCGCCGACCCGCAGTCGCAGTCGCGCTCGTCGGGCAGGGCGCGGATGGCCGCGGCCAGCACCGCCTCGATGGTCTCCTCGTTGGCGGCGGCGTTCTCGAGCACCTCCTCGAGGGTGACCTCGGCGTCGGACTTCCAGACGTCGTAGTCGGTGACGCCGGCGAGGGTGGCGTAGCAGAGCTCGGCCTCGCGGGCGAGCCTGGCCTCGGGGATGGCGGTCATGCCCACCAGGTCGAACCCCTGGTCGCGGTAGAACTCGCTCTCGGCGCGCGTGGAGTACTGTGGCCCCTCGATGCAGACGTACGTGCCGCCGGCGACCGCGTCCTCGCCCGCCGCGTCGGCGGCGTCGACCAGGTGGTCGACCATGTGCGGGCAGTAGGGGTCGGCGAACGGCGTGTGGACGACCACCTCGCCCTCGAAGAACGTCCCGACGCGGTGGCTGGTCCGGTCGAACGTCTGGTCGGGCACCACCAGCGTCCGCGGCGGGAGGTCCTCTCGCAGGCTGCCGACGGCGTTCGAGGACAGCACCCGCTCGGCGCCCAGCTGTTTGAGGGCGTGGACGTTCGCGCGGTAGGGGACCTCCGTCGGGGAGTACTGGTGGTCGGTGCCGTGGCGGGGGACGAACGCCACCTCGGTGCCGGCCAGTTTGCCCACGGTCACCGGCGCCGACGGCTCGCCGAACGGGGTCTCCACCCGCTTCCGGCGGGTCTCCTCGAGCGGCAGGGCGTCGTAGATGCCGGAGCCGCCGATGAATCCGACGGTGCTCATGGCGGTCCGTTCGCCTGCGGGCGACAAAAACCCGGGTGGCGGGACCGCTCCGTCACTCGGCCAGGCGCCACTCGCCCGGTCCGGCGGACGCCACCACGTCCCGGCGCTCCATCTCGGCGAGCACCTCGTCGAGCCGGCCCGGCTGGGCGATCTCCATCTCGATGCGCTCGACGTCGTGGTAGGCCGCGAGGTGGTGGCGCAGCGCCTCCCGGTCGAAGGTCTCCCGGTCGGCCTTCTCCATCACGCCCGAGAGCAGGTCCACCATGTCCTCGATGAAGTTCCAGGGGTAGACGATCCAGGCCCACTCCTCGAGGCGCTCGCCCACGAAGTCCGGCTCGAACTCGCTGGTCTGGAGCAGCTGGAGCGTCGCCGTCCGGACCTGGTCGGGGTCGCGCTCGTGGACGTACTCGTGGGCCCGTCGGATGGAGCCGCCCGTGTCGGCGATGTCGTCGATGACCAGGACGTCCTTGTCCTCGACGCTGCCCTCTGGCATCGGGTACCGGACGGTGGGCTCGCCGGTGGCCTCGGCGGTGCCCACGTAGTGCTCCATCTTCAGGCTCGTCAGGTCGTCCAGCCCCAGGAAGTCACAGATGCACCGGCCGGCGAACCAGCCGCCCCGGGCCAGCGCCACGACCACGTCGGGCTCGAACTCCGCGGTCCGGACCTCCCGGGCGACCTCCCGACAGAGGTCGTAGATGTAGTCCCAGTTGGTGATGGTGCACCTGAACTCCTCGGGCAGGTCGCTCATGCCACCCTGGGGGTCGTGACTCTCGGCATTAAGTTGTGTGGACCGTGGGTGATGGCCCGATCGCTTCGCCGCGTACCCGTCGAGGCACTCCCGGTGTCCCGGTCACGCATCCGCACGTCACTGCCAATCCGGCGTCCCGAGAGCGACCCCTTTAGTGGCCGCCACGCCACGCCCCGGCATGGACACGCGACGCGCGCTCATCGTGGACGCGTTCACCACAGAGCCCGCGACCGGCAACGGCGCCGGCGTGGTGCCCGACGCCGCCGGGCTGGCCGACGACCAGATGCAGGCCATCGCCGCGGAGCTGGGCCAGAGCGAGACCGCGTTCGTCCTGCCCGCCGACGACGCCGACCGGGCGCTGCGGTACTTCACGCCGACCCAGGAGGTCGACCTGTGTGGTCACGCCACGGTGGCGACCCACGCCCACCTCCACGCCGAGGGCGCCATCGGCGAGGGCACCCACAGCCTGGCGACCGACGCCGGGGAGCTCGAGGTCACCGTCGAGGACGGCGTGGTCTGGATGACCCAGGGCGAGCCCTCCGTACGGGACGTCGACCTGGACTACGAGCGCACCGCCGACGCGCTGGGGATCGACCCCGCCGCGCTGGAGGACGTCGGTGCCGACCTGGCGCCGGCGCGGGCGACGACCGGACTGGCCTTCCTGATGGTGCCGGTGAACTTCCTCGAGCACGTCAGCGGCATGGCCCCCGACATGGACGCGCTGGCCGACCTGGCCGACGACCACGACTGCACGGGCGTCTACGCGTTCACCTTCGACGCCCTGGAGGGCGCGTCGACGCTGCACGCCCGGATGTTCGCGCCCGGCGCGGGGGTGCCCGAGGACCCGGTGACCGGCACCGCGGCGGGCGCCTGCGGGGCCTACATCGACCGGTCGGGGGCGTTCGACGAGACGCCGGCGGAGATGGTGTTCGAGCAGGGCGACTTCGTCGGGCGGCCCGGCCGGGTCCGGGTGCGGGCGAGCGAGGCGACCGTCGAGGGCGTCGTCGAGGTCGGCGGGCGGGCGGTGACCAGCCTGGACGGGTCGCTGGTGGTGCCCGAGGCGGGCGAGGACGACATCATCGAGGCCTAGGGTCGGTTCGCGTCGACGTACCGGGACACGCCTACCGCTTCTCGACTGAACACTGGTCGCCGCCCGCGATCGCACCCACCTCCTGCTCGGGCCTGCCATGCCACCCGAGAGCCCCGCCCGCGCACCCGCCGACGGCAGTTCGGGCTTGCCCCGATACCGCCGGAAAGCCCCCGCCCGCTCACCGAACGGCATCGTGTAATCGGGCAACTACCGCGACCGCCCACCGCTACTTGTACTTGACCCGATCCTACCGCCAGAAAGCCCCCGCCCGGTCGACTCGAGGGCCTCGCTGCGCGCGCTCCCTCGCTGTC
>CAYWNQ010000118.1:0-6770 GCA_964459695.1 uncultured Halobacteriales archaeon
CAGCCCGCCTCGTCTTCGACCTCGGCTGGGCGCTGCTCAGCTTCTTCGTCGTCCCGGTCATCGTCGTGGAGGACACGGCGGACGTCCGGGACATCCTCCGCAGGAGCGGGGCGGCCTTCAAGGAGACGTGGGGCGAGAGCGTCACCGTCACCTTCGGCATCGGACTCGTCGCGCTTCCCGTGGTGTTCGTGGGGGCGGTCTTGCTCGCCGTCGCCTACCTGGGCCCCACCGGCCCCGGTGCGTGGCTGCTCGGCGGCGTCGGCCTGCTGGTCGTCGTCGGGGCGCTCGTCACGAGCCAGGTCCTCGGGATGGTCGCCCGGGCCGCACTCTACGAGTACGCGACGGCGGACCGTCGGGTCGGCCCGTTCGCCGAGCACGAACCCGCCGACGTCATCGACTCGTAGGGCGTGACCGTTAACCACCCCCGACCCGGACCTCCGACCGATGACCGCCGTTGACGCCGTCCTGTTCGACGTCGACGACACCCTCTGCGAGTACCGCCGCGGCGCCGACGAACTGCTGGCCGCGGCGTTCGACGAGGTCGGCGTCGAGCCGTACTTCGACGTCGCCGAGTACTACGCCGCCTACGAGCGGTACGTCGACGACTCCACGGACATGGTGGACCTGCGGGAGCTGTGCTTCGCCGCGCTCTCCCGCGAGCGGGGTCGGGAGCCCGAGGTCGGCGTGGCCGTCGCCGAGGCCTACGCCGGCGAGCGCGACCACGGCAACGTCCGGCCGCTGCCCGGGGCCGTCGAGGCCGTCCGGGGGGTCGCCGCCGACCACCGCGTCGGCGTGGTCACCAACGGCGCCCCCGGGATGCAGCGCCGGAAGCTCTCGGCCATCGGCCTCGACGGCGCCTTCGAGACCGCGGTGTTCGCCGGCTACGACGTCCCGGCCAAGCCCGACCCCGAGCCGTTCGAGCGGGCCCTGAGCGACCTCGGCGTCGCGCCCGACCGGACGGTCCACGTCGGCAACTCGCTGTCCTCGGACGTGCCGGGCGCCCGCGCCGCCGGCGTGCGGGCGGCGTGGCTGGCGCGGGACGGCGTCGACGCCGACC
The DNA here is from genome assembly GCA_964459695.1 of uncultured Halobacteriales archaeon. Taxonomy (GTDB): domain Archaea; phylum Halobacteriota; class Halobacteria; order Halobacteriales; family Haloarculaceae; genus CAYWNQ01. The sequence continues at coordinate 1,058 of CAYWNQ010000118.1, forward strand.
CCGAGCCGGCGCCTGACTACCGGCTGGACTCGATGCGGGAGCTGACCGAGCCGCCGTGGCTCGGCTGAGTCACCGGAGCGGGATCCGCGCGGCCCCCGCCCGCTCCCGGAGGCGCTCGATGCGGTCGGCCATCGGCGGGTGGCTGGCGAGCAGCCGGGTCACCGGCCCCTCCTCGTCGCCGTGGACCACCAGCGGCGACAGCAGCCCTCTCCGGGGCTGGCTGGCCCGCTCGATGGTGGCCAGCGCCGAGGCGAGCGCCCGCGGGTCGTCGGTCACGGCGACCGCGCGGTCGTCGGCGGCGACCTCCCGGCGCCGGGAGTGCGCCCGGAGCACCAGCAGGAAGGCCAGCAGCAGCACCGAGACGCCGGCGCCGAGCAGCTGGCGCAGCCAGGCGGTCGCCCCGCGGCTGGTCAGCGGGTCGCCCCGCAGCCAGGCGGCGGCGCGGTCGGCGCCCAGCACCAGGAGCGCCAGCGGCAGCACGGCGACGAACAGCAGCCCCATCGCGGTCTGGATCAGGCTGTAGCCCAGCGTCTGCACCAGGCCGTCGTTGCTCTCGAGGTGGGCGAGCTCGTGGGCCAGCAGCGCCTCGAGTTCGTCCATCGTCAGCAGCCGGAACAGCGCGGCGTCGAGCACGACCACGCCGTTCGCGCCGCCGAGCGCCAGCGCGTTCGGCTCGGCCATCCGCGCGACCAGCAGCCCCGGCTCGCCGACGTCCATCCCGTCGGTCAGGCGGTCGAAGCGGTCGTACAGCCGGGGCGCCCGCGACCGGGGGAGCTCCCGGGCGTCCAGCGCCCGCAGCACCCGCGCCGTGCCGGCCCGGTGGGAGGCGTAGCCGAACGCGACGGCCAGCGCCACGACGACCGCCGCCGTGAGGAGGGGGTCGGGGCGGCGCGACCAGACCCACAGCAACAGCCGGTAGGTGCCGTAGGCCGCCGCGGCGTAGACGGCGAGGACGGTCAGGCCCGTTAGCGCCATCAGGACCCGGAGGGCGCGGCCCATAGCATCTCGTAGGTCCGTCGACGCCAAAACGGGACCGGCCCCGGGTGGGCGGCAGCTTCATGCCACCACGACGAGACGTCCGGACCGCCATGCAACCCGACCTCGCGGGACGGATCAGGCGGCTGTTCGACGGCGTCTGGAACGACGGGGGGCCCGGCGTCGCAGACGACCTGGTCGCCGAAGACTACACCATCCACGACCGGGAGCTCGCCGCGGAGCTCTCGGGGCCGACGCTCTACCGGGCACTGGCCGAGGGCACCCGGGAGGTGTTCCCCGACGCGGCGTTCGCCATCGAGGACCTCCTGGTCGACGGCGACCGGGTGGCCCTCCGGTGGGAGATGACGGGGAGCCACGAGGGGAGCCTTTTCGGCGAGGAGCCCACCGGCCGGGCGGTCACCCTCCCTGCCATCGAGATCGACCACTTCGACGATTCGGGTCTGCTGGCCGAGACCTGGACCCGCAGCGACATGCTCGGACTGCGTCGCCAGGTCGAGGAGTGAGGCGTCCCCCGGGACAGGTCGCCGGTTCCGGACCTACTCAACCGGCGTCACGTCGGTCACCGTGCCGACGCCCTTCGAGCGGCCCTCCCGGAAGACGAACCGCTGGCCCTCCTCGACGAGGTACGGCCGGAACTTGAACCGCACCCGCGTCCGCCCGGAGTCGCCGGGCAGCAGCTGGCCGTCGGCGGGGTGAAAGGCGGCGGCCTCGCTGACGGTCTCGAGGTGGACCACCGGCTCGTAGCCGTCGCCGATGCGGGTTGGGTGGTTCAGCACCATCACGTCGGCCTCGAACTCCCGGACCGGCGTCGGGTCGGCCTCGCGGGGCAGCAGCACCATGCCGCGCTCGACGTCGGCCTCGGCGACGCCCTTGAGGGCGATGCCGACGATGCGGCCCGCGCGGGCCTCCTCGACCCGGTGGTAGTGCATCTCGATGGAGCGGACCTCCACCTCGCGGAACCGCCCGTCGGCCATCGGCCCCAGCAGCAGCTCCTCGCCGGTCTCGACGCGGCCCGACCGGACGGTCCCCGAGGCGACCGCCCCGACGCCGGTGACGTTGTAGGTCCGGTCGACGTACATCGTGAACCGCTCGTCGTCGACGCCGGCGGTCTTGGGGAGGCGCTCGAACAGCTCGTCCAGCACCGGGAGGCCGGCCATCGTGACCGCCGAGGTGGTGACGACGGGGACGACCTGCTCGCTGATCTCCTCGATGGCGGCGTCGACGCCGTGGCGCTCGACGCGCAGCGGCGTCCGGTCGACGTCCCGGAGCAGCGCCTCGACCTCGCGCTCGACCGCCCGGCGGCGCTCCTCGCGGACCGCGTCGGTCTTGGTGACGGCCACCACGACGGGCAGGTCGGTCGCCAGCAGGATGCCCAGGTGCTCGCGGGTGGTCTTGGTCGGGCCGTCGTCGGCGGCCACCGTCAGCAGCCCGTAGTCCAGCTTCTGGCCCACGAGGCCCCGGATGGTGGTCCGGAGCCAGGGCTCGTGGCCGACGGTGTCGACGAACGAGACCAGCCGGTCGGCCTCCTCGACCACCCGGGCCCGCTCGCGCTTGCGGTCGGGGTCGTCCATCCTGACGGGGCCGTCCCCGTCGAAGCCGTAGACGCCGTAGGAGAGGTCCGCCGACAGTCCGCGCTCGACCTCGTGGGGCTGGACGTCGAGGAACGCCCGCGTGCCGCCGTCGCCGTCGTCCGGCGTGCCCGTGACCAGCGAGCCCACCAGCGTCGACTTGCCGTGGTCGACGTGGCCGGCGGTGCCCACCACGATGTGCTCGTCGTCGGTCTCCAGGACGGCGCCCTCGCGGACGGTGGCGACCCCCACGAGGCCGGCGTCGTCGCCGGCGCTCCAGGTGTCGACCTCGTCGATGTGGGCGCCGGCCTCCTCGGCCAGCAGCGACAGCACGTCCATCGACTCGGAGAACTCGGCGGCCGGGATGCCCGCGACGCCGCCGTCGTCGGTGACGCCGACGACGTAGGTGGCCTCGCCGTCGCCCGACAGCACCCGGTGGCGGAGCTGTGCGGCGAGTGACTCCCGTCGGCCCTCGGCGAGGTGGACGTCCTCGGAGAGCCGCTCCTTGAACTCGACGCTGCCGCCCTCCCGCTCGCCGCGCTCGAGGGCCGCCTCGAGCGCGGCGCGGTCGGCGCTCATGTGCGCGGGGGTTGCGACCCGGTGGACAAAAGCGTTCCCCGGGCGGTGGATCCGGTTCGGGTGTATTCGCGTCCCGTGTCGCGCTCCGGCGGTCCCGTGCCGGGGAGTGGCTCCCGCCTGGAGGGCCGCCGGCGTAACTCCATGCTCGTCGTGGATCCCACTACCACCCGGAACGCCCCGAGGCCCCGGACTCGCGAGCCGCGAGCAAGGGAGCGCCACGGACGGTCGGGCGGGCGGGGGCGTTCCAGCGGTCCCATCGGGTCGAGCAGGAGTAGCGGTCGGCGGTTGCGGTTCGGACGACCACCGCGGTCGAGGGCGAGCGGAGACGGGCCGACCGAACTGCCGACGTCACGACAGAACCTCCGACCACACCGTGGCCTCAGTCCGCGGGCTGGAGTGCGGTCGAGCCCCCCGGCGCCTCCGCCTCTGCCACCGAGTACAGCAGCGCCCCGGTGAACAGGACGACGCTCCCGACGAGGAACAGCGCGCTCAGCGGCGAGGCCGAGTCCACGAAGACCCAGTACAGCGGCGCGGCGACGGAGGGACCGGCAGCCAGCACGGCGAGCTTGGCCACCAGCGGGCCACAGCAGCCACACGTACAGGTGCCGACGATGGCGGCGCCGCCGGCGGTGCCCTCGGTGAGCCCGGCGGCCTCCTCGAGGCGCCACTGGCGGGCGATGACGGCGGCGTTGAGCCCGACGAGGCCGCTCAGGGTGCCGACGACCGCGAGCACCCCGGGCGACAGCGCCAGGAAGAAGGGTACGGACGGCAGTGCGACCTCCAGGGTGGGCCAGAGCACCAGCTGGTAGATGGCCGGCAGCACCACCACGGTGGGCTCCGTGGGCCCGCCGGCCTCCGGGAACACCGTCATGTAGCCGGTGATGGAGAGGAAGAACAGCACCAGGACGCCGGCGACGCCGACGCCGAACCACCGGGCGACCGGGTCGGCGGCGACGGCGGCCAGCACCCGGCCGGCGTCGCGCCAGACCACGTAGCCGACCAGCACCGGCGTCCCGAGCACGATGGCGTAGCCGAGGGGGTGGGTCTGGGCGGTGGGCGAGGTGAACAGGTAGGGGTACATGATCCACAGCCCGAGCAGGATGCCGAGGAAGGTGTACCGGGGGCGGGTGGGCCACCGGAGCCAGCCGACCAGGAAGCTCGCGACGACCACGAGCAGGCCCCCGCCGAGCGCCATGGGGCGGTACCACGACCGGGGGAACGGCATCGAGGCGGCGGTGTAGACCGGGTCCGCCGAGAGGCCGTCGAACAGCACGGCGCCGACGGCGGCCAGGACGATGCCGCCGAACGCCGCGTACAGCGCCGTGGTGGGCGAGACGCGACCGGTCCGCTTGCCCAGCGCGGCGCCGGCGACGACGGCCAGGCCGGCCAGCGCGACGGCGACGCCGTGGACCGGCTCGAGGAATCCCGCACCGTGGCTCCCGCCGTGCGCGGTGGCTGCGGGGACCGCGGCGAGGCCGGCCACTGAGGCGACCGCGACTCCGGCCAGCCGTCCCAGTCGTCGACGGCCGGCAGGTCGGTTCCCCTGCTCCATTGGACGCCGATTCGCCCGCGACGCACTTCTATGTCTTGGTCGCCCCTCAGTCGCCCCGCACCGCCGCCAGCGCCTCCAGGAAGCCGTCGGCGTAGCTCCCCTCCGTGACCGCGTCGGCGGCGGCGCGCGCCCGGTCGTCGGCGTTGGCGACGGCGAACGACCGGCCGACGGCGTCGAACAGCTCGACGTCGTTCTCCGAATCGCCGACGGCGACGAACTCACCGGTCGCGAGGTCGAGGTGGTCGGCGGCAGTGGCGAGCCCCCGGCCCTTGTCGACGTCGGGGGCCTTCACGTGGTAGGCGTAGCCGGTGTCGACCACGACCATGCCGTGCTCGGCGGCGACGGTCTCCAGCGGCGCCAGCGGCTGGTCGCGGGCGACGGCGAGCTCGGTCTCGCGCCACCGGTTGACCAGGTCCACCCGGCCCCAGCCGAGGTCGTGGCCGCGCTCGCGGTAGGCCGCGGCGACCGCCTCGGCGCCCGCCCCGTCGCCGACGACGCTCACCTCGTCGGCGGCTCCGACGTGGACCACGCCGCCGTTCTCGGCCACGACGTTGATGGGGAGGCCGCCGAAGTGACAGAGCGCGACGGGGTAGGGGAACGCCTTGCCGGTGGCGACCACGACCGGCGCCGGCCAGTCGCGGAGCGGCCCGAGGACGCGGGGGTCGACGGCGCCGTCGCCGTCGGTCAGCGTCCCGTCCACGTCGACGGCCAGCGGCGGTACCATACCCGTGGTGGGGGTGGGCCGGGGAAAAACGCCGCGCTACTCGGTCAGGCGCTCGTAGGCGTCGGTGACCCGGCGGAAGGCGGCCTCGTCGCCGCCCCGGTCGGGGTGGACCTCCTTGACTCGCTCGCGGTAGGCCGCCCGGACGGCGGCCTCGTCGGCGCCGGCCTCGACTCCGAGGACCCGGCGGGCCTCCGTGACCGACGGCCCGTCGCCCGCCCCGGTCGCGCTCCGGGCGGCGTCAGTGCCCCGGCGCGCCCGGTCCGCACCGCCCCCCGACTGCCGGGCGCCCTCGCT
>CAYWNQ010000119.1:0-6703 GCA_964459695.1 uncultured Halobacteriales archaeon
GCGGCGCTCGGGCCGCGACCCAGGGAAGGGCAGGCCTGCGGGTGGGACCGAAAGGAGCGAGGAGCGCAGCGAGCGCACCGACTCCAGCGCCTCGGGGCTTTCCGGGCGGTGGTGGCGGTCCAGTACGAGCCTGCGGTCAAACATGAACATCCTAGCCAGCGTCTCGGGGCTTTCCATGCGGTGGGAACGCGCGGGAACACGTGTTAGTCGGCGGGGGTAGGACGGAGCCAGCGGCTGCGACCGATCGACACACCAGCGACGGTCCTGAACCCCTCACCGACCACCACGACACCCGCTCACACGCCGGTGCAAGAGCTATGGCACGCGACCCACAGGGGACGGGTATGCCCGAGTACCGGCCGGTCCCCGAGGACCGCGAGGACGACCACGGTCGGGTGCTCAGCTACGCCTTCAACTCCGCGGCGGGGCCGTTCGACCCCGAGGAGGACGTCGACGAGCGGCTGGAGCGCCGGTGGTCGTTCGGCGAGGACTACGGCCTGTTCGACGGCGAGGAGCTGGTCTCGGCCATCACCCACCTGCCGTTCACCGCCCGGGTGCGGGGCGCGTGGCTGCCCCTCGGCGGGATCTCGGGGGTCGCCACCCCGCCGGAGCACCGCCGGGAGGGCCACGTGGGCCGGACCCTCGAGGCGACGCTGGCCGACTACCGCGACCGTGGCTGGCCGCTGGCGGCGCTGCGCCCGTTCGACGAGGCGTTCTACGCCCGGTACGGCTGGGCGACGGCGGTGACGCGCCAGGTCGCGACCGTCGAGCCGGCGGCGCTCTCGCCCGTCGAGCGCGGACCCTCGGCGACGTTCCGGCGGGTCGAGCCCGCCGACGCCGACCGGCTCCAGCCCGCCTACGAGGCCTGGCTCGACGGGGTGACCCTCGCGACCGAGCGCAGCGCCGAGTGGTGGCGCGACCGCGTCCTCGTCGGCTACGACCACGACCGGTACTGCTACGCGCTGGAGCGCGGCGGCGAGCCGGCGGGCTACCTGGTCTACGACGTCACCAGCGGCGGCACCCTGACGGCCCACGAGGTCGCGTTCGCCGACCACGAGGCCTACCTCGCGCTGCTGGGCTTCTGCCAGGACCACGACTCGCAGGTCACGGAGGTGGAGCTGCAGGGGTTCGGCCACGAGCGGCTGCTGGACGTCGTCGCCGACCGCGACGCGCTGACGCTCGAGACCCGCGCGGCACACATGGTCCGCCTCGTCGACGTCCGGGCCGGGCTGCAGGCCGTGCCGTTCCCCGACGGCGTCGAGGCCGACCTGGTCGTCGCGGTGACCGACGACCAGGCCGACTGGAACGACGGCCGGTTCGCGGTGGCAGTCGCCGACGGCTCGGCGACGGTGACGCCCACCGACGCCGCCCCGGACGCGACGCTGGACGTGGGGACCCTCTCGGGGCTGCTGGTGGGTCACGCCGACCCGAGCCTGGCCCGCGCGGCGGGCGAGCTATCGGTCGCCGACGCCCACGTCGTGGACACGCTCCGGCGGCTGTTCCCCCAGACCGCGACCTACCTGCCCGAGCGGTTCTGAGCGGTCCGACGGTATCCAGGTTCGTGCACATCGCCGAGTGGGGACCCGCCCAGAGGCGGTCAGATACCCACGTCCGTGCACATCTCCGTCGCGACGACCGCAACGCCTTAGGGCCGGCGCCGCCCTCGCCCGCACATGCACCTGGCGGGCATGGCCTCCAACCGGGGCCGCAACCTGCTGAACCTGGCCGACCGGGCGCCCGGCGGCGCCGCGTTCGCGGTCGTCCTCGCCAACGACGCCGACGCGCCGGTGCTCGACGAGGCCGCCGAGCGGGACATCCCGACCGCCGTCGTCGAGCGGGAGGACGGCGAGTCACGGGCCGCCCACGAGGACCGCGTCCTCGAGGCGCTGGCCCCCCACGAGTTCGACCTGGTCGTCCTCGACGGCTACATGCGGGTGCTCGGCGACCGGTTCCGGGCGGCGGCGCCGACCACGCTGAACGTCCACCCGTCGCTGCTCCCGGCGTTCCCGGGGATGGACGCCCACGAGCAGGTGCTCGACGCCGGCGTGGCCGTCACGGGCTGCACCGTCCACGTGGTCGACGAGACGGTCGACGGCGGCCCGATCGTCACCCAGGAGCCGGTGGCCGTCCGCGCCGGCGACGACGCCGGGGACCTGAAGGACCGCGTGCTCCACGAGGCGGAGTTCCGCGCCTACCCGCGGGCCGTCCGGTGGTTCGCCGACGACCGGGCGACCGTCGAGCGCGACGACGCCGGCGAGCCGACGGCGGTCCACGTCGACGGCGACGCCGGCGGCGACTTCCCGGCCCGGCGGCTGGTCTCGTCCGACCGCGCCGCCGACCTGCGGTACGGCGAGAACCCCCACCAGGACGCGGCAGTGTACGAGGACCCCACCAGCGAGGCGGCGTCGGTGGTCCACGCCGACCAGCGCAACCCCGGCGCCAAGGCGCTGTCGTACAACAACTACAACGACGCCGACGCCGCCCTCCAGCTCGCAGCCGAGTTCGACGCGCCCGCGGCGGCGGTCATCAAGCACACCAACCCCGCCGGCTGCGCCACGGCGGCCACCCTCGCCGACGCCTACCGCGACGCGCTGGCGACCGACGCCATGAGTGCCTTCGGGGGCATCGTCGCGCTCAACCGGGCGTGCGACGAGGCCACCGCCCGCGAGGTGGTCGACTCCTACAAGGAAGTCGTCGTCGCGCCGGGCTACGACGAGGACGCGCTGGCGGTGCTCCGGGGCGAGGACGACCTCCGGGTGCTGTCGGTGGCCGACCTCGCCGGCCCCGACGAGCGGCTCACCGAGAAGCCGCTGGTCGGCGGTCGGCTGGTCCAGGAGCGCGACCTGGCGGACGTCACCCGCGACGACCTCGAGGTCGTCACCGACCGCGGGCCCACCGACGCCGAGGTCGAGACGATGCTGTTCGCCTGGCGCGTCATCAAGCACGTCAGGTCCAACGCCATCGTGTTCGCCGACGGCACCGAGACCGTCGGCGTCGGGATGGGCCAGGTCTCGCGGGTCGACGCCGTCCGGCTCGCGGCGATGAAGGCCGACGAGCACGCCGAGGGCAAGGGCGCCGACGGCGCCGTGATGGCCAGCGACGCGTTCTTCCCGTTCCCCGACGGCGTCGAGGCGGCGGCGGATGCCGGCGTCGACGCCGTCGTCCAGCCCGGCGGCAGCGTCAACGACGACGACGTGATCGCCGCCGCCGACGAGCACGGCATGGCGATGGCCTTGACCGGCCAGCGCGCGTTCCGCCACGACTGAGTCCGGACGGTCGGGAGCCTGGTGCGAGGGGAGCGGCGCGAGCCGCCAGCGGCGCCCGAGTCCGGCGCGTGGTCGAGCCCCCCTGCCACGTCCGCTCGTGACACCGACTCGCCAGCACGGCCCCTCCTCGAAAGCCTGGCGCGATTGGCAAACCCCTTATCCGCGCCTCGACAACCCCCTCGCGATGACCGAGCCGCACATCCTGCTGCTGGGTGCGCCGGGAGCCGGCAAGGGCACCCAGAGCGCCCGCCTCGTCGAGGAGTACGGCGTCGAGCACGTGACGACCGGCGACGCGCTCCGGGCGAACAAGGACATGGACATCAGCGACCTGGACCTGGAGCACGACACGCCGCGGGCCTACATGGAGGCCGGCGAGCTGGTGCCCGACCCCGTCGTCAACGAGATCGTCGCCGAGGCGCTGTCGTCGGCGGACGGCTACGTGCTGGACGGCTACCCGCGCAACATCGAGCAGGCGGCGTTCCTCGACGACGCGACCGACCTGGACGTCGTGGTCTACTTCGACGTCCCCCGCGAGGAGCTGCTCGACCGGCTCACGGGGCGGCGGGTCTGTGCCGACTGCGGCGCCAACTACCACGTCTCGTTCGACCCGCCGGCGGAGGACGGCGTCTGCGACGCCTGCGGCGGCGAACTGGTCCAGCGCGAGGACGACACCGAGTCGGTGGCCCGCGAGCGGCTCGACGTCTTCGCCGAGAACACCGAGCCCGTGGTCGAGTACTACCGCGACCGTGGCCAGCTGGTCGACGTCGACGGCGAGCAGCCGCCGGACGCGGTGTGGGCCGACCTGCGGTCGGCGGTCGAGGCCCGGACGTAGCCCGGCGGCCCTCAGTCGGCGTCTCCCCGCAGCTCCTCGACGGGGACCGTCTCGCCGTCGGCGAACACGACGCCGGCGACCTCGCGGCGCTCGCCGTCGCCGTCGTCGCCGTGGTACCGGTAGACGACGTCCTCGTCCTCGTCGCGGGTCGTCCGGTGGGTGCCGTCGCAGAAGGGGTAGTCGGCGGAGAGGCCACACCGGCAGACCGCGACGTCGCCCTCCTCGGGGTCGACGTCCTCGGCGTCGAGCTTCAGCGGGCCGCGGTGGGTGTGGGTGACGTCGCGTGCCATCGCCCGTGGTTCCGACGCCAGCCCCGAGAACCTGTCGCACGGACGCCGGGCGGTCGGCGTGAGCTTCATGGCCGCGCCGACCGACGGGGGGCCATGGTCGAGGCCGGCGAGCAGTACACGGTCGAGCGGACGTTCACCCCCGCGGAGGTCGAGACGTTCGTCGACCTGTCGGGCGACGAGGGGAGCCACCACGTCGAGCCCGACGACCGCGGGCGGCTGCTGGTCCACGGGCTGTTCACGGCGACGCTGCCGACCCAGATCGGCGGCCGGCACGACGTGCTGGCGTCCGAGATGAGCTTCGAGTTCCGCGGGCCGGTGTACACCGGCCAGCGGGTCACCTGCGAGGTGACCTACACCACCGTCGAACCCACCGGGGACGGCGACGAGCGCGTCGAGGCGTCGTTCACCTGCCGGCGCGGGGACGGCGAGACGGTGCTCGTCGGCTCGTACGCCGGGGTCATCCGAGACGGAAGGGTTGATTAACGCCGACTCCCTACCGTGGCGCGATGGCACGGACTGCCGCGAAGGTCGAGGACCTCGTCGCCGAGGACCCCGAGATGGAGGCTGCCGTCGGCACCCTCCTGGAGCGGACCGACGGCGACGGGGACGACGTCGTCCAGTGGAGCGACGTCAGCGACGACCTCACGAGCGGCCAGTGGGGGCGGCTCATCGAGAAGGGGGTGCTCGAGAGCGACGGCGACGGGTTCCGGCTCGTCGACACGGAGGCCGTGCGGGAGGGCCTCGAGGAGGGCGAACCCCCCGAGCCCGACGACTCCTCGTGGTCGACCTACGACAAGCTGGCCGCGCTGGCCTCGGTCGGCCTGTTCGCCGGCTACTCCATCGGATCGGTCCGCAACGCGGTCGGGGAGACACTGGACGTCTTCCTCGGCCCCCTGGAGTCCATGCTGCCGTTCTACGTGGTGGTGCTGGTGCTGGCGCTGTTCACGGGCCTGTACTCGACGCTGCTGCAGGCCAACCTGATGGACATGGACACGATGAGCAAGTACCAGGAGCGCATCAAGGACCTCCAGGACCGCGAGGAGCGCGCCAAGGAGGAGGGCAACGACGAGGAGCTCGAGAAGATCCAGGAGGAGAAGATGGAGGCCATGAGCGACAACCTCGGGATGTTCAAGGAGCAGTTCCGCCCGATGGTGTGGATCATGCTGCTCACCATCCCGGTGTTCCTGTGGATGTACTGGACGGTCGGCCGCGGTGGCGCCTCGCACCTCCCGGTGGCCGAGCAGTCCATCACCATGCCCATGCTGGGTCAGCTGGACTGGACCGAGAACGTCCTCGGCCCCATCCAGGCGTGGATCGTCTGGTACTTCGTCTGCTCGATGGGGTTCACCCAGATCGTCCGGAAGTCGCTGAACATCCAGACCACGCCGACGTAGCGCTCGGGTTCACACCCTCCGGTTCCTCGTCCTCCGCTCCGCTCGGACGGACCTCGAGCCGCTGGCCAGCATAGTCGTGCTTGACCGCCCCCACCGCCCGGAAAGCCCCGAGGCGCTGGACTCGGGCGGCGCTCGCGGGTCGAGCGGGCGGGGGCTTTCTTGCGGTATCCATGGGTCAAGCACGAGGAGCGGTCGGCGAGTCGGTCCCAGGACCAACCACCGCTCGGTCGTGGGGGAGACGTTTCGGCCGAGAGCAGGGCTGCCTGACGGCAGCCACGGCCGCACCCGACGCGCTCACCCCCGGTACGCCGAAGGGCAACGCCTTTTTCCCCGCCGCACCGAGAGCAGACATGCTGATCACCATCTCGGGCCCCGCCGGCAGCGGCAAGTCGACCGCCGCCGCGGGGCTCGCCGACGCCCTCGGCTACGACCACGTCAGCGGGGGCGACATCTTCCGGGAGGTCGCCGAGGAGCGGGGGCTCTCGGCGCTGGAGCTCAACAGGCTCGCCGAGGAGGACGACGCCATCGACCGGGACCTCGACCGCCGGCTCCGGGAGGTCGCCGCCGAGCGCGACGACCTGGTGCTGGAGTCGCGGCTCGCCGGGTGGATGGCCGGCGAGCACGCCGACTTCAGGGTGTGGCTCGACGCGCCGCTGTCCGTGCGCGCCCGGCGCATCGCCGAGCGCGAGGGCAAGGACGAGGCCGTCGCCCGCGAGGAGACCGAGGAGCGGGCCGCCAGCGAGGCCAGGCGGTACGAGCGGTACTACGGCATCGACATCGCCGACCTCTCCATCTACGACCTGGTGCTCAACACCGCCCGGCTGGACCCCGACGGCGTCGTCGACGCCATCGCGACCGTCGTCGAGGCCTACGAGCCCGCCGGCGACGAGGGCAAGACGCCGGTCGCCGTCGACTACGAGT
>CAYWNQ010000120.1:0-6685 GCA_964459695.1 uncultured Halobacteriales archaeon
CGAGGTCAACACCCGCATCCAGGTCGAGCACACCGTCACCGAGGAGCTCACCGACGTCGACATCGTGAAGTGGCAGCTCCGCATCGCCGCCGGCGAGGAGCTGAGCTTCGCCCAGGACGACGTCGACCTCGAGGGCCACGCGATGGAGTTCCGCATCAACGCCGAGAACGCCGCCGAGGAGTTCGCGCCCGCCACCGGCGGCCAGCTGACCACCTACGACCCGCCGGGCGGCATCGGCGTCCGGGTCGACGACGCGCTCCGGCAGGGCGACGACCTCGTGACCGACTACGACTCGATGGTCGCCAAACTCGTCGTCCACGGCAGCGACCGCGCCGAGTGCATCGCCCGCAGCCAGCGCGCCCTGGCGGAGTACGACGTCGAGGGCATCCCCACCATCATCCCGTTCCACCGGCTGATGCTCGACGACGACGCGTTCGTCGCCGGCACCCACACGACGAAGTACCTCGACGAGTCGCTCGACCGCGACCGCATCGCCGAGGCCCAGGAGCGCTGGGGCACCGGCGACGCCGACGACGCCGACGACGAGGAGGTCGTCACCCGCGAGTTCACCATCGAGGTCAACGGCAAGCGCTTCGAGGTCGACCTCGAGGAGCGCGGCGCCCTCTCCGCCGGCGGCAGCGGCCAGCGACCCGCCGGCGGCGGTGGTGGCGGCTCGGGCGGCGGCGGTGGTGGCGGCGACGGTGGCGGGGGCGGCGCCTCGCCGACCGTCTCCGCCGAGGGCGAGGTCGTCCGTGCCGAGATGCAGGGCACCATCCTGTCGGTCGACGTCGCCGAGGGCGACGAGGTCGGGGCCGGCGACGTCATCTGCGTCCTCGAGGCCATGAAGATGGAGAACGACGTCGTCGCCGAGTTCGGCGGGACCGTCGCCGAGGTCGCCGTGGCCGAGGGCGACTCCGTCGACCAGGGCGACCCCCTGGTCGTGCTGGACTGAGTCACTCCAGGGGTCGCGACCGCGTTCTGCCGGTGGACCGCCGGCATCGCCCGGACCGCCCCGATGCGCTGGACTCGATCCGCCCGAACGGTGAGCGGCGGGTGGCGCGAACGAAGTGAGCGTCACCGAACGAGCAAGCGGTGACCGATAGGGAACCGCGAGCACCCGAACCGCGAGCGTCGCGGACGGGGCTCTTCGGACGCTGTCATCGGGTCGCCCGCGGGGGAGCGGTATGGGGACGTGGTGGCGGTCCAGCCCGATCGAGCGCCGGCGGGAACCCAGTCGGTGGCGATCGATGCGAACCCCCGACGGCCCCGGCCCGGAACTCCAGCGACTAAACACAAGCCCTTTCCTGACACCGCGCCGACGGCGGGCCATGCGCGTCTCGGTCGTCGTCTGCACCCACACGCTCGACCGCTACGACGACCTGACGGAGGCGGTCGAGAGCGTGCGGACGGGGACCTACGACGACGTCGAGGTCGTCGCGGTCTCGGACGGGTCGGCGGCGGTCGCCGACCGGATGCGGGCCGACTACGGCGGGGCGTCCGACGTGGTCGTCGTCGAGCTCGCCGAGAACCGCGGGTTGCTCGCGGCCCGCAACGCGGGTGCCGACGCCGCGACGGGCGACGTGGTCGCCTTCATCGACGACGACGCCCTGGCCGACGGGCGCTGGCTCGAGCGCCTCGTCGCGGCCTACGAGACCCACGACGCGGTGGCCGTCGGCGGGCGGATGGTCCCGGAGTGGGTCGACGACGAGCCCTGGTTCCTCCCCGAGGAGTTCTACTGGCTCATCGGCGTCACCCACCGTGGGTTCGGCGAGGGCCGCGAGCAGGCCGCCGAGGTCCGCAACACGATGGGGTCGAACATCTCGTTCCGCGCGGAGGTCTTCGAGGCGCTGGGCGGGTTCGACGTGAACGTCGGCGGTCGCAAGGGCGACGAGAACCTCCAGGGCGGCGAGACGGAGCTGTGCGCCCGGTTACGGGCCGAGTACGACCGGGGCGTCCGGTACGTCCCCGACGCCGAGGTCGCCCACAAGATCTACCCCTACCGCACCGACCCCGGGTGGCTGCTCGACCGGGCGTTCTGGCAGGGCTACTCCAAGCGCGGGATGGAGACGTTCGTCCCGGAGTCGACCGGCGAGGAGGGCGCGTTCCTCGGACAGTTGCTCGGGGAGTTCCTGCCGGCGCGGCTGGCGGGGCTGGTCCGGGGGCCCTCGAGGGCGAAGCTCGCCCAGCTGGTGTTCCTGGTGGTGCTGACGGCTGCCGTGGGCGCCGGGTACGGCTACGGCGTCCTGAAGTGGCGGTGAGGGTCGGACTGCTGTCGTCCCCGAGGCGCCGGTCACCCGTCGCCGCCTGCGTTCCGCGAAACGGGACGATCGGGGGAGACGCTCCGGGTCGATGGCGCGCATGACACCCGATGCACGAGCCGATACTACCCGTCCGGAAAGCCCCGAGGTGATGGACTCGGGAGCCGCGAGCGCCGTTCGAGTCGAGCGGGCGGGGGCTTTCGTTGCGGTCGAGACAGTAGTCGTCGAGACGGGGAACCGCCGGCGGTCGAGGACACGACTCGGAACGTAACAGTGCCGGTCGGTCGGGACGACCACGGGAGAGGTCAACTTTAGTGACCCACCCCCGTTGACCGCCACAGCCATCATGGAGTACGAGCGCGAATCGACGTCGTTCACGTCGCGTGGGACCGAGTGTGCGGCGTGGTGCTACCGCCCGGCGACCGCCGACCCGCCGGTGGTCGTGCTGGCCCACGGCTTCGGCGGCACCCGCCGGATGGGCCTGCCGGCGTTCGCCGAGCGGTTCGCGGAGGCGGGGCTCGCCGTGCTGCTGTTCGACTACCGCGGGTTCGGCGACTCGGCGGGCACGCCGCGCAACCTGGTGTCGCCCAGCCGGCACGTCGCCGACTGGGACGCGGCGGTCGCGCACGCCCGGTCGCTGTCCGGGGTCGACGGCGACCGCCTCGGCGTCGCCGGCTGGTCGTTCTCGGGCGGCCACGGCCTCGTCACCGCCGCCCGGCGCGACGACGTGGCGGCGTACGCGGGCTGTGTCCCGTTCTCGGACGGTGCCCGGACGCTCGCGTCGGTGGTCCGCCGGCAGGGCCTCTCGTTCGGCCTCCGGGCGACCGCCGCCGGCCTGCGCGACCTGGCACGCGCGGCGACGTTCCGGTCGCCGCACTACGTCCCGCTGGTGGGCCAGCCGGGCGAGGTCGCGCCGCTGTCGACCGAGGGCGCCGCCGAGGGCTACCGGGCAATCGTCCCCGAGGACCTCGACGAGGCCGACTGGAACCGGTGTGCCGCCCGCATCCTGGTGACCGTGGGCACCTACCGACCGATCACCGAGGCCGACGCGGTGGACTGTCCGGCGCTGGTCGTCCAGGCCACCGGGGACCGGCTCGTCCCCTCCGGAACCGTCGACCGGCTGGTCGAGCGGCTGGACGACGTCGAGCGGCTGCGCGTCGAGGGCGACCACTTCGCGCCGTACCTGCCGCCGACGTTCGACGACGTCGCCGACCGGCAGGTGGCCTTCTTCGACCGGCACCTGCGGTGAGGCGACAGTGCTCGAGGCCAGTCACGGCTCCCCCGCGGGCCGGCGCCCCCGGCGGTAGCTCCGGCCGAGGGCGTAGCCCAGTCCGAGCAGGGCGCCCACGCTGAGGACCCCGGGGCCGACGCCGAGCGAGATCTCCTCCGCCGTGGAGACGAACGAGAACACGAAGGTGAACGTCCCGGGCGTGCCGAGGGTGAGCGAGTCGACGCCCAGCGCCGAGAGGACGAACGGCCCGGCGACGGCCAGCAGGACGAACACGCCCACCGCGGCGACGGCGGCGCCGGCGAGCGCGTCCCAGACGACCGCCGCGACCGACAGCGACCGGGGGCGGTCCTCCTCCCGGCCGACGATGCGGACGCCGGCGGCGTGGTCGGTGATGCGGACGTGCGAGGGGTAGGACAGCACCGTCATAGTCATCCAGACGTCGGCGACGGCGCCGGCGAAGTTCATCGTCAGCGGCACGACGAGCACGCTCCACCCGAGGAGCACCGCCAGCGGGATGCCGACCAGCGTGAGCACCACGAGCGGCGCCAGGAGGACGACGACGAACTGGTCGCGGTCGAACTCGTGGTCCGTCGTCGCGTAGGCGTAGGGCAGCACGAAGTGGGCGACACCGACGCCGTAGCGGGGCTCGCCGCCGTAGTACCTGATGGCGAGGCCGTGGACCCACTCGTGGGGAGCCAGCACCGCCGTGGCGAGCCCCAGCACCACCAGGACGTCCACCGGAGTGGCGAGCCAGCCCAGCGACGACGGCGCCACCGACAGCGAGACGGGCTCGCCGGTGGCGAGCTGGTAGAGGCCGGCGAACAGCCCCCACCCGACGACGATCCCGAGGGTGCCGATGGCCAGCAGCTGGACGGTCACGCCCCGGGTGAGTTCGAGGTCGGCGAGGACGGTGTCTCCGGTCGGGTCGCTCATGGGGGCGGCGTCGCCGGCCGCCGAGAAAACTGTTTGTCCGGCGGCCGGCCCGACCGGCACGGCGGGAGTGGTCCACGGTTCGCGGTGGGGCCGTCCCGACGGACGACGAGATCGGCTTGCGGCAAAGATAAACGTTGAAAGCCTCAGGCTCGCCAGTCCCGAACGATCATGGAGATCGACGACATCGAGACCGTCGCGGTGCTGGGTGCGGGCAGCATGGGCCACGGCATCGCCGAAATCGCCGCCCTGGCGGGCTACGAGGTCAAGCTCCGGGACATCAACGAGGAGTTCGTCCAGGACGGCTACGACCAGATCGAGTGGTCGCTGGACAAGCTGGCCGAGAAGGACCGGGTCACCGACGACGAGGCCCAGGCCGCCCTCGAGCGCGTCGAACCGCTGGTGGACATGGCCGCCGCCGTCGGCGACGCCGACGTGCTCGTCGAGGCCGTCCCCGAGCAGATGGAGGTCAAGAAGGACGTCTACGGCGAGGCCGAGGAGCACGCCCCCGACCACGCCATCTTCGCCAGCAACACCTCCTCGCTGTCCATCACGGAGCTCTCGGAGGTCACCGACCGCCCCGAGCAGTTCTGCGGGATGCACTTCTTCAATCCGCCGGTGCGGATGCAGCTGGTCGAGGTCATCTCCGGCGCCCACACCGCCGAGGAGACCCTGGAGGTCGCCGAGGACCTGGCCGAGGAGCTCGGCAAGACGCCGGTCCGCGTCCGGAAGGACTCGCCGGGCTTCATCGTCAACCGCGTCCTCGTTCCACTGATGAACGAGGCCTGCTGGATGGTGAGCGAGGACCGCGCCACGGTCGCGGAGATCGACTCCACCACGAAGTTCGAGATGGGGCTGCCGATGGGGACCTTCGAGCTCGGCGACCAGGTCGGCCACGACGTCACCTACCACGTGCTGGAGTACCTCGAGGAGGTGCTCGGCGAGGCCTACGAGCCCGCGCCGTTCCTGGAGGAGCTCGTCGAGGAGGAGCGCTACGGCCAGAAGACCGGCGAGGGCGTCTACGACTACGAGGACGGCGACGGCGCCGACGTGCCCACCGACCAGATCAGCGAAACCGTCGAGGAGACGCTGCTGGCGGTGATGGCCAACGAGGTGGGCAACCTGGTCGACGAGGACGTCTCGAACCCGAGCGACGTCGACGAGGCGGTGATGCTCGGCGCCGGATTCCCCGACGGCCCGGCGAGGATAGCCGACGACTTCGGCCTGTCGGCGCTGGTCGAGGTGCTGGAGGACCGCCACGACGAGACGGGTCACCCGCGCTACGAGGTCTCCGACGGGCTGCGCTCGGCCGCCGAGGCCGGCGGCTTCCACGACGGCGCCGGCGACGGCGAGGACGCGGTGGAGTTCACCAACATCGAGCTGCGCTACCCCGGCGAGTACGTCGGTCAGATCGTGCTGGACCGCGAGGCCCGGATGAACACCATCAACCCGGACATGCTCGACGAGCTGGACGAGGCCGTCGACCTGTTCGAGGCCGACGACGACGTCAGGGCCATCCTCGTCACGGGCAAGGGCGACCGGGCGTTCTCCGCCGGCGCCGACGTCACCGCCATGGCCTCGAACGCCGAGCCCCTCGAGGCCATCGAGCTCTCCCGGAAGGGCCAGCGGACCTTCGGGCGGTTCGAGGAGTCGCCGCTGCCGGTGGTCGCCGGCATCGACGGGTTCGCGCTCGGCGGCGGGTTCGAGCTGGCGATGTGCTGTGACCTGCGGGTCGCCTCCGAGCGTTCGGAGCTCGGGCTCCCGGAGCACACCCTCGGCCTGCTGCCGGGCTGGGGCGGCACCCAGCGCCTCCAGAAGCTGGTCGGCCAGAGTCGCGCCAAGGAGATCATCTTCACCGCCGAGCGGTTCGAGGCCGAGACGATGTACGACTACGACGTGGTCAACGAGGTCGTCGAGACCGAGGCGTTCGACGACCGCGTCCACGAGGTCGCCGAGGAGATGGCCGGCGGCCCGCCGGTGAGCCGGAAGCTGACCAAGCGGGCGATGAACCGCGGCTGGGACGACGTCGAGGCCGGCCTCGAGCTGGAGGCACAGGCCTTCGGCCACCTCATCAACACCGACGACCTGATGGAGGGCATCACCGCCTTCATGGGCGACGGCGAGCCGGAGTTCGAGGGCAAGTAGGCCGGAGCGGAATCCTTTTGGAGCGGTCGCGGGTAGGGCGAATCGCGCACCGTTGGTGTAGTCCGGCCAATCATATTGGCCTTTCGAGCCGATGACCGGGGTTCAAATCCCCGACGGTGCA
>CAYWNQ010000121.1:0-6641 GCA_964459695.1 uncultured Halobacteriales archaeon
GAGGCGCCAAGCTTTATTGACGCCTCGGCGCGACGACGAGCGTGGCGTTAACAATGGAAACGAGACCGACCGCGGTCGCGGGCGTGGTAGCGTGGTGAACGACCGGTTCGGCGTCGCCGGGCAGACCGCCATCGTGACCGGCGCCTCCTCGGGCATCGGGCGGGAGATCGCCGAGCAGTTCGCCCGCGAGGGCGCCGACGTGGTGGTCTGCTCGCGCGAGCAGGCCAACGTCGACCCGGTGGCCGAGGGCATCGCCGACTCCGACGCCGAGGGGGAGGCGCTGGCCGTCGAGTGCGACGTGCGGGACCGCGACGCGGTCGACGCGCTGGTCGATGCCACCGTCGAGGCGTTCGGCACCGTCGACTGCCTCATGAACAACGCCGGCGCGTCGTTCATGGCCGGCTTTTCGGACATCTCCGAGAACGGCTGGAAGACCATCGTCGACATCAACCTCCACGGCACCTACCACTGCTCGCAGGCCGCCGGGCAGGTGATGCGCGAGGACGACGGGGGCACCATCGTCAACTTCGCCTCCGTGGCGGGCGTCCGGGGCTCGCCGTACATGAGCCACTACGGCGCGGCGAAGGCCGGCGTGGTCAACCTCACGACGACGCTGGGCTACGAGTGGGCCAGCGACGGCGTCCGGGTCAACTGCATCGCGCCCGGGTTCGTCGCCACGCCGGGCGTCGAGAGCCAGATGGGCGTCTCCGCCGGCGAGCTGGACCGCGACGACCTCGAGCGCCGCATCGGCCTCAGCGAGGAGATCGCCGACATCGCGCAGTTCCTCGCCTCGGAGGCGTCGTCGTACATGGTGGGCGAGACCGTCGTGGCGAGGGGACTCCCGGACATCGAGGAGTCCCCCGAGGCGTAGGAGGCCCGCACGTGACCACCCGCGACGCGTTCCTGCCCGTC
Organism: uncultured Halobacteriales archaeon; assembly: GCA_964459695.1. GTDB lineage: Archaea > Halobacteriota > Halobacteria > Halobacteriales > Haloarculaceae > CAYWNQ01. The sequence goes on from CAYWNQ010000121.1 coordinate 913, forward strand.
GCCGCACAGCCGTCGGTCGAGACGCTTGTCGAGCAGGCCCGGACCGCCGAGGACCTGGGCTACGATCGGGCCTGGCTGCCCGAGACCTGGGGCCGGGACGCCGTGACCACGCTGACCAGCATCGCCCACGGGACCGACCACGTCGGCATCGGGACCTCCATCATCCCGGTGTACTCGCGGTCGCCCGCGCTCGTCGGCCAGACCGCCGCGACGCTCCAGGAGGTCGCCGACGGCCGGCTCCGGCTCGGGCTGGGCCCGTCGGGCCCCATCGTCGTCGAGGGCTGGCACGGCGTCGACTACGGCAACCCGCTCCGGCGCACCCGCGAGACCATCGAGGTGGTCCGGCAGGTGCTGTCCGGCGAGAGCGTCGAGTACGACGGCGAATACGTCGAGCTCTCGGGGTTCCGGCTCCGGTGTGACCCGCCGGACCCCACGCCGCCCATCGACGCCGCCGGCATGGGCCCCAAGTCGGTCGAGCTCGCCGGCCGGTTCGGCGACGGCTGGCACGCCCTGATGGTCACGCCCGACGGCCTGCGCGAGCGCATGGCGGACTTCCGGCGGGGCTGCGAGCTCGGCGGCTCCGACCCGGCGGACAAGCGCGTCACGCTGTCGATGACGTGCTGCGTGAGCGAGGGCGACGGCGGCGAGCGCGCCCGGGAGCTGGTCAGGCAGCACCTCGCGTTCTACGTCGGCGGGATGGGCACGTTCTACCGCGAGGCCCTGGAGCGCCAGGGCCACGGCGAGGCGGCCCGGGAGGTCGCGACCAACTGGGCCAGCGGCGACCGCGAGGCGGCGGTCGCGGCCATCCCCGACGACCTGTTCGCGGACCTCGCCGTCGCGGGCACGCCGGAGACCGCCCGCGAGCAGCTCCGGAGGTTCGAGGACGTCGAGGGGGTCGACGCCGTGTCGGTCTCGTTCCCGCGCGCGGCGGACCGGGACGACATCGACCGGACGCTCGCGGCGCTGGCGCCCGACTGACCGCTCGCGACCCCCGCCATGGACGACAATCCGCCCCGCTCGGCCTTCCTCCTCGTCGTGCTGGGCGCGGCGAGCTACCTCTGCCTTATGGTGGTGTGGTTCCTCCTGCCGCCGTTCCTGCCGGTCGTCACCGCGGAGCTGGGCCTGTCGGGCACCGAGGCGGGCGTCCTCGCCGGTGCCATCCCGCTCACCTACGTCCCCCTCTCCCTGGCGACCGGGCTTGTGCTCGACCGCATCGGCGCGCGCCGGGGCATCGCCGTCGGGCTCGTACTCGTCGGTATCGGAGGCGCCGCGCGCGGCGCGGCTACGGGCTTCCCGACCCTACTGGCGGCCACGGTGCTGCTGGGCGCCGGCGGCACCGGCATCACCTTCGGGCTCCCGAAGCTCGTGGCCGGGCTGTTCCCCGCCCGGCTGCTGGGGACCATGTCGACGGTGTACATCCTGGGCTCGTACGCCGGCGTCGCGGTCGCCTTCGGGGCCGGCCGCACCGTCCTCGGGCCCCTAACCGGCGGGTGGCGCAGCACGTTCGTCGGGACAGGCGTCGCGGTGGTCGGCTTCGCGGCGGTGTGGTACGCCGCCGCGACCTGGTACGCGCGGCACCACCCGATCGAGCACGACCCTTCGCCGTTCAGCCTCGAGTCGGTGGGACGGGACGTCCGCCGGGTGTTCGCGCCCCGGGCGATGCAGCTGCTGGTCGTCGTCGGGTTCGCCTACCTGCTGGTCCTCCACGGCCTCCAGAACTGGATCCAGACCGTCCTCGAGGTCCGTGGGGCAACGCCGGCGTTCGCCGCCTCCGTCGCACCGCTGTTCGTGGTGGGGCAGGCCGGCGGCACGCTCGCGGTCCCGCCGGTCGCCGACCGGCTGGACCGGCGGCGGGAGGGCGTCGTGGTCGGAGGCGCCGCGGCGGCCCTCGGTGTCGCGGCGTTCGCCGTCGCCGGCCCGGATGCGGTCGCCGCCGCGTCGGTGCTGCTCGCGGGGTTCGGCCTCGGCGGCGTCTCGCCGCTGCTCCGGGCCATCCCGAGCGAGGTCGAGGACGTAGGGCCGGCGCTGACGGCGACCGCGGTCGGGCTGGTGTTCGCGGTGGGCGAGGCCGGCGGCTTCGCCGGGCCGGTCGTTGTGGGCGTGCTCGCGGACGTCTCCGGGTCCTACGCCCCGGGCCTGGCTGTGCTCGCCCTCGGCGGGATCGGGATGGCGCTCGCGGGGGCCGGCCTGCCTGACCTGGGGTGACCGGGTCGTCCGGCCCGTCAGGCGTCCTGTCTCCGGACCTTCTCGGGGAACCGCTCGCGGACCTTCTCGATCTTCGGCTGGGCGTGGTAGCTGCAGTAGGCGTCGCTCGGGTTCTTGGCGTAGTAGTCCTGGTGCTTGTCCTCGGCGCGGTAGAACGTCTCCAGGGGCTCGATCTCGGTGACGATGGCGTCGTCGTAGGTGCCCTCCGCCGCGAGGGTCTCGACGTAGGCCTCGACCTTCTCGCGCTGGTCGTCGTCGTGGTACAGCACGATGGAGCGGTACTGCTCGCCGACGTCCGGGCCCTGGCGGTTCAGCGTCGTGGGGTCGTGCACCGTGAAGAACACCGCCAGCAGCTCCTCGTAGCTCACGACGTCGGGGTCGTAGGTGACCTGGACGACCTCCGCGTGGCCGGTCGTGCCGGCACAGACCTGTTCGTAGGTGGGCTCGTCGACGTGGCCGCCGCCGTAGCCCGAGACGACTGCCTCGACGCCCGCGAGCTGCTCCATGGCCGCCTCCACGCACCAGAAGCAGCCGCCGCCGAACGTTGCCTGCTCGGTCATGGCCACCGGTTGGGCGGCCAGCCATAAGACTCCGCCGGGAGTAGCTATTTGGCGCCACCACGCCCACCGCGGGCCATGAGCGACGTTCCCGACAACCCGGGCAACCGCCGCCAGGTCGAGGTGTTCATGGAGGGGCTGGCGGGCGTGACGCCAGACGTGCCCGTGAGCTTCGAGGCCCTGGAGGACGCCGCCAGGGAGGCGATGGACGACGCGGCGTTCGACTACGTCGCGGGCGGCGCCGGTCGGGAGGACACGGTCTCGGAGAACCGCCGGGCGCTTGACCGGTGGCGCATCGTCCCCCGGCTGCTGCGCGACGTCGCCGAGCGGGAGCTGTCGGTCGACGTCGCCGGCCGGGCGCTGCCCGCACCCGTCCTGCTGGCGCCCGTCGGCGTCCAGTCCATCGTCCACGAGGACGCCGAACTGGCGACCGCCGCGGGCGCCGCCCGGGCCGAGGTCCCGCTGGTGGTGAGCTCGGTGTCCTCCCACACGATGGAGGACGTCGCCGCGGAGGCGGGGGACCTCGAGACGTGGTTCCAGCTGTACCCCAGCTCCGAGCGCGAGGTCGCGGCGTCGTTCGTCGACCGGGCCGAGGACGCCGGCTACGACGCGCTGATGGTGACGGTCGACACGCCCATCACCGGCTGGCGCCAGCGGGACCTCTCGCGGGCGTACCTCCCGTTCCTCGAGGGCGAGGGCATAGCGAACTACGTCACGGACCCGGCGTTCGCCGACCTGGTCGCCGACGAGCCCGACCCCGACGACCTGGCGACCATCCAGGCGTTCATCGACTGCTTCGGCGACCCGTCGCTGACGTTCGAGGACGTGGGCTGGCTGGCCGACCGGACCGACCTCCCGCTGTTCGTGAAGGGCCTGGTCCACCCCGAGGACGCCCGCGAGGCCGTCGACCGCGGCGCCGCCGGCGTCGTGGTCTCGAACCACGGCGGTCGCCAGGTCGACGGCGCGGTGGCGGCCCTGACGATGCTGCCCGACGTGGTCGACGCCGTCGGCGACGACGCCGCGGTGCTGTTCGACTCCGGCGTCCGCGGCGGCGCCGACGCGTTCCGGGCGGTCGCGCTCGGCGCGGACGCCGTGCTGCTCGGGCGACCGTACGTCTACGGCCTCGGAGTGGCCGGCGCCGAGGGCGTCGAGGCAGTCTGCAAGAACTTCCTGGCGGACCTGGACCTGACGCTGGGCCTCTCGGGCCACGAGTCGGTCGCCAGCGTGGACCGGTCGGCGCTACTGGACCGGTGGTCGGTCGAGCGGTAAGCGATCGGAGGGGTTCGACGGCAACACTCGCCGCCCGGACCGAGCGGGCCGTGCGGCCTCGACAGCACCGGTCACCGGCCGCCGTTCGCCCCGTGCTACCGCTTCACAATCCTACCAAATTTTTAATATGATGCCCCCTCAGCGGTGGAGTACGCGCAGGAGTCCACCGATGATTACCGAACACGTCCCCTCGGCGTTCGCCGCCGTCGCCAGCGGCACCGTCGAGATTCCACGCGCGTCGGACGTGTTCGGGTGGTCGTCGGTCCGCACTCGGCTCCCGTCCGACGCCGCCTGCTGACCTCCCCGGACGGGCGTCGGGCGGTTCTCCCACCTCGAACCGTCCACGGTCGAGTGCGCGCTTCTCGACGGCGTCCGTCCACCGCGGCCCAGCTCTCCGGCCGGCCGGGTGGTTCCGCGGGGGTTCGACTCCCCCGCCGGCCCCTATGTCAGTCCAACAGACCAGAACGGTCGAAGCGGCGGTCACGCTGCGGGTCCCCCGCGGCGAGGCCGGCGACATGCAGCGTGGCGTCCGGACGGTCCTCGGCGACATCGACGGCGTCGCCGCCGTCGACGTGGGCGAACTGACGGGGATGCGGCCCGCGGCCGCGGACCTGTACGTCGACGCCCGCGCGCGGTTCGAACTGGAGCACGACCCCGACGACGTCGCCGGCCTCCTGCGGGACGGCTTCGGCGTCGAGGCTGTCGAGGCGGTGATGACCGAGACCTGAGGCGCGACGGTGCAGGCGGTTCGATTCCGCCCGCGTCCCTCCGGGGCGACCCGGACTGATCGACGATGCACGACCGACGACGACCCGACGGTACCGACACCGACCACCCGGCGGCCCACCGCCGGGCCCCGCGTCCGGCTGCGATGCTGGCGCTGGCGGTCGCGCCGCTGGCGCTGGCCTACGCCGCGGGCCACCCGTACCACGCCGCGACCGCACTGACGGCCCTGGCCGTCCTCGCGGTCACGCGGGGCCGGCCCGAGGCGTGAGGACCGCCGGCCGCCCTCCACGTCGCGCCCGCTGGTGCGGGCCCAGTCGCGGTTCGATTCCGCGCGCACGTTTTCCGAGCGAGATCACGAGATATCGAATCCCGGTCGTCGGACTGCTGACCGCAGCCCCTGGTTCACGGGAACCTCCCCCGCGGGAATCCCCACACTCCTTCGACCGCGGGACTGTCCACGCCCGCTCGACCGTCAGGGACGCGCGACTCCCGAGTCCAGTGGCTCCGTTCCTCCCGACTCGTTCCGACTGCGCGAGGCAACGGACTTTTCCCTCGCTCCCCCCTCCGGACGCCAATGACACGTCGGACCCGGGAGCGATCGCGGACCGAGACGACCGACGAGGAGGAGACGACGACGGGCTGCCCGGAGTGCGAGTCCGGGTCGCTCAAGTCCACCGGGAGCGGCGAACTGGTCTGCGAGGACTGCGGTCTCGTGGTGGAGGACGAGGGGATCGACCGCGGGCCCGAGTGGCGGGCGTTCAACCACGGCGAGCGCCAGGAGAAGTCCCGGGTCGGCGCGCCGACGACCCAGACGATGCACGACAAGGGGCTGACCACCCAGATCGACTGGAAGAACAAGGACGCCTACGGCCGGTCGATCTCCTCGGAGAAGCGCAGCCAGATGCACCGGCTGCGCAAGTGGCAGGAGCGCATCCGGACCAAGGACGCCGGCGAGCGCAACCTCCAGTTCGC
>CAYWNQ010000122.1:0-6594 GCA_964459695.1 uncultured Halobacteriales archaeon
TCGGCGACGTCGAGGTCGTGACGGTCGGCGACTGTCCGCGGTTCGAGGCCGCGGTCCTCGACCTGCGTTTTGACGAACTGAACAGTAATCCGTCGGCCTTCGAGATGTGGCTCGTCGTGTAGTTCCCGCACTATCCGCCTCGATACCTGGCTCATACGGAGTCTATGCCACCATCGTACTTGAACGTCGGGTTGCCCCTTTCAGTCACGCCGCACGACGAGCGAGGCGAGGCAAGGACCGCAGGGAGCGCCACGATGCGCTCGACCGACGAGCGTCGCCGTAGGAGCGACGGTCTGCCGGCGAGCGAAGCGAGCCGTGAGCACCGCCCGAGTCGAGCGTGAGGTCGGGCCGCAGGCCCGACCTCTGCGTTCCGTCGCCGCGCAGCCGCGACGCGGGCGGGGGCTTTCTGGCGGTATCCTCGGGTCAAGCACGAGCGGCGGTTTGCGGTTGCGGTCGCGGTCCAGCGAATTCATAGGCGAGCCGGGGGTCTCCGCTGGCTACCCATAGACGCCACCACCGTATCCGATCCGTTCTCCCGACGGCACCCGAAACCTCAAATCCCGGCGGGCCGCCACTCTCCCCGTGTCGCTGCTCGATTCCATCGCCGCCAGCCCGCCGGCGGACCTGCTGCGGCTGCTCGCGGTGCCGGCGTTCGCGTGGGCGGCCTACCGCGACGTCCGGACCCGGCGGGTCCCCAACTGGGTGTGGCTGCCGCTCGCGGGCCTCGGCGTCGCGCTGCTCGGGTTCGAGGCCTGGCAGCTCTGGGGCGACGCCGCCGCCTATCGCCGCCAGCGGTTCATGGTCCGGGTCGCCGTCAGCCTCGGCCTCGTGGCACCGCTGGGCTACCTGTTCTGGCGGCTCGGCGGCTTCGGCGGCGCCGACGCCAAGGCCGTCATCGTGCTCGCGGTGCTGTTCCCCACCTACCCGACCTACTACCTCCCGACGACGGCGCTGCCGCTGCACGCCGCCACGCTGGGAGTGTTCTCGCTGACGGTGCTGTCGAACACCGTCGTGCTCGGCGCCGCCTACCCGCTGTGGCTGGCGGCGCGCAACGGCGTCCGCGGCCGGATCGGGCTCCCGATGTTCGTCGGCCGGCCCGTGGCGGTCCCGGACCTCACCCGCACCTACGGCCGGCTGCTGGAGACCCCCGAGGGGTTCACCCGCGGCGGCCTGGACGTCGACGCGCTCCGGATGTACCTCCGGTGGCGGGCGACCAGCCTCGCGGCGCTGCGGGCCGACCCCGACGCCCACCGCGACCCGGCCTCCGTCCCGCCGCCGGACCGGCGCGGCGACCCCGGCGACGGCTCCGTCGAGCAGGGGCCGCCGGAGGGCCTTGAGGGCGTCGGCGGCGTCCCGGACGGGGGGACGGTCGACGACGCGGCGGCTGCCGGCGAACCGCCCGACGACCCGTGGGGCGCCGAGGCGTTCCTGGCGGACCTGGAGGGCGACGCCTACGGCACGACCCCCGAACAGCTCCGGGCGGGCCTGGAGGTCCTCGTGAACCGGGACGTCGTCTGGCTCTCGCCGGGCATCCCGTTCGTGGTGCCCATGTTCCTGGGCCTGGTCGTGGCGCTGACCTTCGGCGACCTGCTGTTCGTGGGACTCCGGTCGCTCGGGCTGGCGTGAGGACCCGTTTCGTCGGGCGTATCGTGTGTTCCGGACTACATCCTGGCTCGGGTGGTCAGTACATACCGTACTGCGCACTCGAACGCCACGACCGTGCCGCACAGCAACCTGCACTTCCTGCTCGAGCCGATCGTTCCGCCGGAACCCTTGGCTCGAACAGGTGGTCGCGGTCTGCGGTGTGGTCCGGAGCAGTCTCTCGCTCCCGAGCCCCGGCCCGCACGATCGCGAGCCGACGCTCGGCCCACCCGAATATCTCCCCAACGCGAAAGGCCTATCCGGAGCACGAGCCCATCTCCACGTCATGACCGTGGACCTCGCGTTCGGCGAGGACGGCCTCGTCCCCGCCGTCGCCCAGGACGCCGACTCGGGCGAGGTGCTCATGCTGGCCTACGCCGACCGGGAGGCGCTGGCGGCGACGCGCGAGACCGGCCTGGCGCACTACCACTCCCGGTCGCGGGACGCGCTGTGGCAGAAGGGCGAGGAGAGCGGCCACGTCCAGCGCGTCGCGGAGGTCCGCGTCGACTGCGACGGCGACGCCCTGCTGTACCTCGTCGACCAGGAGGGCGGCGCCTGCCACACCGGCTACGCCTCGTGCTTCCACCGCACCGTCGACGGCGAGACCGTCGGCGAGCGCGCGTTCGACCCCGACGATGTCTACGACTGAACCCGTCGGTGCGGACGGCGACGCCCGCGAGCGGCTGGCGGAGGCCCGCGAGGAGTTCGAGCGCGTCCGCGACCGGGTCGAGGAGATGGGGCTCGAGGACCTCCGGCGGGTGCGGTCGGCCCACGAGACCGTGGCGCGGGTGCTCGACAGCTACGAGGAGGAGGCGACCGGCTACGGCGACTTCGAGACCTACGTGGAGTTCCAGGAGGAGCTCGAGCGCACCGTGGAGGCCCTGGACGACGACCTGCCCGAGCGCGAGGCGTTCGAGGCCGCCGACGAGACCCTCCACAAGCGCCGGCTGTCGGCGGAGGACTTCGAGACGGCCCGCGCGGAGCTCGACCCCGCGAGGGAGTACGCGCGGCTGTACGACCGGTGGGAGGCCGCCCGGGAGAGCTACCGTGCCGCCTACGGCGACGCCCGCGAGCGGCTGTCGGAGATCGAGGCGGCCATCGACGACCGCTACCGGGTGCTGGCGCTGGGCCGGGCCGACCTCGACGCGCCGGTCGAGGAGCTCCGCGAGCCGGTCGAGACCTACAACGAGGCCGTCGCCGCGGCCTTCGACGACGTCCGCCACGAGGCGCCGGCGCGCCGGCTGCTGGACGTGCTCGAGGCCGCCGAGGAGTACCCGCTGGTCGAGGTCCGTCCGCCGCCGTCGCGGCTGACCGACTACCTCCGGTCGGCCCCCGTCGGCGAGGAGCCGCTGGCGACCGTGCGGGAGTACGCCGACTACTCCGCCGACAAGCTGGGCCACTACGTCGAGGACGCCGGCGCGTTCCAGCGCTCGATCAACACCTCGCGGTCGTACCTCCGGGAGCTCGACGCCCGCCCGCTCCAGGTGGACTGGCCCCCGCCGCCGGCCTCGACGCTGCGGTGGGCCTGCCGGGAACGGCTCGCCGTCGTCTCGCGGTTCGCCGGCGAGGACGCGGTCGCGGCGCTGCGGTCGGTCCGGGCGCTTGCGGCCGACCGCGAGCGCTACGGTCGGCTGCGGGAGGCCGCCCACGCCCGCGACGAACTGACCGCCGACGAGCGCGAGCGCCTGGCCGCTGGCGAGGTCGAGCCGGAGCTCCGGGCCCTCCAGCGCGAGCGCGACGCGCTGGCCGACGCCCTCGACGCGTCGCCGGAGCCCTAGGCGTCGGCCCTCGCGTCGGCGATGGTCGCCGAAAGCGAGCCGGCGAGGTCGGCGGCCCGCTCGCGCTCGCGGGCCGCGGCGTAGACGCGGACGACGGGCTCGGTCCCCGAGGCCCGCGCCAGCACCCCTGCGTAGCCGGAGTCCAGCCGGTGGCCGTCGATGGTCGTGTGCTCGGCCCCAGCCGCCTCGGCGAACTGCTCGACGGCGTCGAGCATCGCCTCGCGCTGGGCGTCGGTGTCGTAGGCCACGTTCTCCCGGACGTTCTCGTAGCCGCCGTGGGGGGCGACCACCTCGCTGGCCGGCCCCGCCTCGGCCAGCAGTGCCAGGAACGCGGCGGCGGTGTAGGCGCCGTCGCGGGCCAGCCGGTAGTCGGGGAACAGCACGCCGCCGTTGCCCTCGCCGGCGACCGGGACGTGGGCGCCCTCGGCCTGGAGCTCGCGCACGCGGGTGATGATGTGCGTCGAGCCGATCGGCGTCAGTTCGAGCTGGGCCCCCGCGTCGTCGACGACGTCGACGAGCCGCTGGGAGACGTTCACCGCCGAGACGGTGACGTCGCCGGCCTCGAGCTCCGCGGCGGCCAGCGCCGCGAAGGTGGCGTCGCCCTCGACGTAGCTGCCGGTCTCGTCGAAGAAGATGGCCCGGTCGGCGTCGCCGTCGTGGGCGACCCCGAGGTCGGCGTCGGCGGCCCGGACGAGCCGGCCGAGGTCCGCCAGGTTGTCCGGGACCGGTTCGGGGTCCCGCCCCGGGAAGTGGCCGTCCGGGGTGGCGTTGACGGTGACGACCTCGCAGCCCAGCTCCCGGAGGAACGCCGGCGAGGTCAGCGCGCCGGCGCCGTGGCCGGGGTCCAGCGCGACCGTCAGGTCGGCGTCGGCGACGGCCTCGCGGTCCGCCGCCTCCAGCAGGTCCTCGACGTAGCGCCGGCCGGCGGACTCCACCCGCCGGCGGTCGCCGGTCCGGTCCCAGGCGGCCCGGTCGAAGCGCTCGGCGAGCAGCCGGTCCTCGACGCGCTCGAGCGCCGCCCGCGGCAGCTCGACGCCGTCCCCGCCCACGAGCTTCACGCCGTTGTACTCCGGCGGGTTGTGGCTGGCGGTGACCATCACCACCGGCACCCCCTCCCGACGGGCGTACGCCTGGGCCGCGGGGGTCGGCACGACCCCGAGGCGGTGGACGTCGGCGCCGACCGCCGCCAGCCCCGCCGCGGCGGCGTCGGCGAGCATCCCACCGGTCAGCCGGGTGTCCCGGGCGACGGCGGCGGCCCCGGGGCCGTCGTCGGCCCGCCAGACGGAGCCGGCGGCCATGGCGACCCGCTGGACGAACGCCGGCGTCACCTCCCCGGCGACGCCGCGGACCCCGCTGGACCCGAAGACCTTCATCGGCCGGGGGGTGGGACCCACGGGCCAAAGTGGTTCCGGCGCGGGGGCCACCGGAACCGCAAAGAGTGACGGTGGCCAACCCCGGACAGTGACCGACGCCGACGACCTCCGACCGGAAGCCGACTCGTCCCCGGAGCCGCCACCCGGGGACGGCGAGTCCGCCGGCGGTCCCGCCCGCGTCGTCGCCGCGCTCCGGGTGCGGCGCAACGCCGCCGTCGGCTACGGGCTGGCGACGGTCGGGACGGTCGCGCTGCTGTCCGGCGCCGCCGGCCTCCCGGTCCGGCAGTACCCGCCACACCTCGCCGTGGCGCTCGGGTTCGTGCTGACGTTCGCGGCGGGGTCGCTGCTGACGGCGCTGCTCACGGCGGTCACCGGCGTTCGGCTGGCCCGGTCGCTATGAGGACTCGCCGGCGAGGCCGGCCAGGCGCTCGGCGCCCGCGCGGGTCCCCTTGGCGATGAGCACGTCGCCGGGGCCGAGTGCCGTCTCCGGACCGGGCTGGAGCACCCAGTCGGCGTCCCCGTCGCCCCCGCGCCGCACGGCGATGACGCGCGTCCCCGTCTCGGTCTCGACGGCGGCGGCACCGAGCGTGGTGCCGGCCAGCGCCGCGCCGTCGGCGACGGTCTCCCTGACGACCACCTCGTCGGACTCCAGGACCGCCTCCTCGATGACGCGGTGGGTGCCCAGCCCCCGGAGCACCCCCTCGCTGATCTCCAGGGCCGCGTCCGAGATGACCTCGGTCGCGGCGGCGAGGTGGACCAGCCCGCGGAGCTCCACGGGGTCCTCCAGGTCGGCGGCGGCCCGGAGCACCCACGCCTCGAACCGCGACTCCAGGGCGTCGACCTCGGCCTCGAGCGCCAGCACCTCCTCGGCCAGCCCGTCGCTGTCGAACAGCACGGCGCCGTACGCCAGGTCGACGGCCAGCTCGCTGATGTTCTTCATCAGGACGATGGAGTCCACCGCGCGCTCGAGGTCCGCGTCGCCCGGCTCGGGCGCCGCCGGGGGCTCGTAGGCGGTGCCGGTGAGCCGCTCGTGGACGGTCGCGATGCCCTCCTCGGGCCCCCGGCACAGCACGACGTCGCCGGCCCGGAGCTCGGTGTCCCTGTCGGGATTCAGCAGCCACTCGCCGCGCCGCCGGACGGCGAGCACCCGGACGCCGGTCTCGGTCGCCAGCGAGACCTCGCCGAGCGTCCGGCCCGCCAGGTCGGCCTCGGGCGCCACGGTGGCCCGGACGAGGGTCTCGACGGCCTCCGGGAGGGCGCTCCGCATCGCCTCCGGGAGGCCGATGTCCTCGAGCACGACCTTCGCGATGTCGCCGGCGGCGTCGGAGATCTTCTCGGCGGCGCCGACCACGCCGAGCACCGGCGCCAGCGCCTCGGCGTCGTCGGGATTGCGCGCGGCCAGCAGCAGCGACATCCGGGCCTTGAGCTGGAGGACGTCCATCCGCTCCTCCAGCGCCAGCACCTCCTCGGCGACGTCGTCGCTGCCCAGCAGCACCGCGGAGTACGAGAGGTCGATGAGGAGCTCGGCGGTGTCCTTCATCTCGGCCAGGACGGCCTTCACGGACGTGGGTTCGTACTCGACCTCCCGGGACATGCTCCGACGGTTCCCCGCGTGGTGGGAAAAACGTTGAGGGGCGGGTGGCGCGAGCGAACGGAGTGAGCGAGCGCCACCGAACGGGCGAACGGCGGGTGGCGCGAACGGAGTGAGCGCCACCGAAGGTGCGAGCGGCGACCGAAGGGAGCCGCGAGCGGAGCGAGCCGTGAGCCCTGCGGTCGCCGAAAGGGCGAGCGAACGGAGTGAG
>CAYWNQ010000123.1:0-6580 GCA_964459695.1 uncultured Halobacteriales archaeon
CGAACTCGTGACCCTATGAGTGCGGCGCTATGTCCAGCTAAGCCACCCGGGCGCAGTTGCGGGTTGACCGCTACGGGCCTTGAACCTTCTCATCTGCACCGCCGCCCACCCACGGTTTTATGCCCGTCGTGGGCGGAGGTGTCCCCATGGAGCTGCCGGCACTCGTCGCCGACCACCTCGAGGGCGAGCCGGTCCGCGAGCGGGTCCGGATGGACGGCGACGAGGTCGTCGTCACGCCGACGCGGACGCTGGTGTACCGCTCGGAGGGACTCCTCAGCGACGAGGCCGTCTCGTCGTTCCCCAACGACGTCGACCGGCTGGACGTCTCCGGCGGCCGGAAGACGACCGTCGAGTTCACCTACCTCGACGGCGAGCGGTCGTTCCGCGTCGGCGGCCGGTACGCCGAGGACGTCCTGCGGGCGGTGCTGTCGGGGGTGCTGGCGGCCACGGGCGTGGTCGGCCCCGACGAGGACGTCCGGGACAGCTACCGGTTCGACGACCTCACGTTCGTCCTGACCGACGACCGGGCGCTCAAGCACGTCGGCGGCGCGGTCTGGGACGAGGAGTACGAGAGCTACCCCTTCGCCGACGTGACCGGCCTCTCCGTCGAGGAGGGCGTCCACGCCACCGGGCTGGTCGTCGAGGTGGCGGGCCGGTTACAGCGGGTCAAGGTGCCCGCCGGGGAGGCCCGGCTCGTCCAGCGAGCGCTGGAGGAGGCGGTGTGTGCCCACCACGGCGTCGACTCGACGGCGGCCCTGGCGGCCGACGTCGCGGACCCCGACGAGGAGGCCGGCGACGAGGACCGCCACGGGGGGTTCGACGCCCCCGGCGTCGAGCCGCTGGTCGCCACCGGCGAGGAGCCGGTCGACGACCGGTCGGCCACCGGCGGCGGGGAGGAGCCGTCGGCGGGCGACGCTGGGGCTCCCGACCTCGACCTGCCCGGAGCGGCCGACCCCGCCGCGGGCGAGGACGCGTCGTCGGACGCTGCCGACGAGCCGGCGGACCTGGCCGCCGAGGTCGCGGCCCTCCGCGAGGCCGTCGAGGAGCACGACGAACGGCTCCGGGCCCAGGAGGCCGCGCTCGACCGTCTCGCGGCGGAACTCCGCGAGGATTCGCGGTCGTAATAAAGGACAGGAAGTGCCCCGCAGGAGCTTTAACGGGGTCTGTCGGCTACCTCGTGGTCATGGGGATGTACCATTCGGTCTGTCGGACGTGCACGGAGGAGCTCGTCACCGACTCCGTGACGGACGCCCGCCAGCACACGCGTGCCCACCAGGAGCGGGGGCACGACGCCGAGTTCGTCGACATCACCGCGGCGCAGGACTCCATCGTCGTGGAGGCCGATGCCTAGTCCCGTCCGGTCACCTTCCTGATGCACGACGAGCCGAACGGGCCGTGTTCTCCGGCCTCCAGCCGCATGAAGTAGCCCTCGCTCAGCCCCGCACCGCACCGCCGGCAGGTGAACTCCCCCTCGCGGGACACCACGTCGGCCTCGAACGAGAGGAAGGCCCCGCCGGTCGGCCTGACCGCCTCGCCCGAGCGCTCGATGTGGCCCCGGGCCTCGGCCACCTCGAGCACCTCCCGGGTCGTCGCCGGGTCGGTGGTCACCGTCTCGATGCGGTCGACCACGGCGGGCAGCGGGAGCTCCTCGTGCTCCAGGCGGGCCAGCAGCTGGACCCCGAGCTCGACGGGGTCGGTCGACCCCCGGTCGGCCACGGCGGCCCCTCGCTCGCGCGGCGATTAAGCGTTGCGTCGGCGGACCGAAACCGTAAGGCGGTGCCGGGGTGAACGGGCGTCATGGCCGACGAGCCCGGGGTGGACGGCCGCGACGAGCCCGCACGCGCGCCCGACGACCAGCCCGAGCTGCTGTCGGAACTGGACGGACACGACCTCTCGCTCGCGGTGGCGCCCGAAGAGCCGACCGAGCGCGGGCCGTTCGAGGTCGACCCCGCAGCCGACCCCGACGCGACGTTCCCCCAGTCGGTGGCCAGCGGCGGTCCGACGCCCGAGGGCGTCATCCTCTGGACGCGGGTCGACCCCGGGCGGTTCGACCCCGAGGTCCGGCTCGCGCTCCAGGTCGCCCACGACGAGGCCTTCGAAGACGTCGTGGTCGAGGGGCTGGTGGGCGACGCCGAGGCGCTGGCGGCCCACGACCACACGGTGAAGGTCGACCTCGACGGCCAGCTGTCGCCGGGGACCGCCTACCGCTACCGGTTCGTCTACGACGGCACGGCCTCCCGGGTCGGGCGGTGTCGCACCCTGCCGGCGCCCGACGCCTCCCCCGAGTCGCTGTCCCTCGGCGTGCTGGCGTGCCAGAACTACCTCAACGGCTACTATCCGGCACTCCACCACGTCGCCGAGGAGGACGTCGACTTCCTGGTCCACCTCGGGGACTTCATCTACGAGTCCGACGCGGGCGACTTCAAGGGGCTGGGCTCCTACGAGTACGAGGGCCGGGAGCTGGCGCTGCCCTCCGACCACGACCGGGTGCGCGACCTCAAGGACTACCGGTACCTCCACCGGACCTACCGCACCGACCGGTTCCTCCAGGAGGCCCTGGAGGCCCATACGCTCATCGCCGGCTGGGACGACCACGAGATGGTCAACGACGTGTACTGGGACGACGAGACCGACGCGCCCGCCGGCGACCATCCCCGCGGCGACGACCCGGCGTTCATGAGCCGGCTGGTCGCCGACGCGATGCACGCGTGGTGGGAGTACCTCCCCGCCCGCGTGGAGTACGATCCCGCCGGCGAGGCGCTCCAGGACCGGTTCCGGCTCTGGCGGGACTTCGAGTTCGGCGACCTGGTCCACCTCGTGCTGACCGACGAGCGCCTGTTCCGGGACCCGCCGCGGGAGGCCATCCCCACCGCGGACAACGTCGGTCCCCACCGCGAGCCCTCGGGGCGGACGATGCTGGGCGAGGAGCAGCGCGAGTGGCTGGTCGACACCGTCACGGACTCGCCGGGCACCTGGACGGTGTGGGCCGACGAGGTGCTGACCGTGCCGTTCCGGCTGGGCTCGGGGCCGCTGTCGGTCTACCCCGTCCAGGGCGGCTGGGACGGCTACACCCGCGAGCGCCAGCAGATCGTCGACGCCATCGGGGAGGCCGACGTGGACAACTACGTCACCGTCACCGGCGACATGCACTGCTACGTCGCCGCCTACAAGCAGCGCTCCTATCCCGGTCGCGTCAGCGGCGGCGAGGGCGTGGCCCAGGGCGAGCGCATCGGCGTCGAGTTCATGACCCCGGCGGTGACGTCGCTCAACCCCGCCGAGGCGCTGCACCTCACCCGCGGCCTCCGCCGGCGGGTCACCCGGCCGGTCACCCGGCGGCTGATCGCCGGGATGAACCCACACATCGAGTTCTTCGACAGCCACGGCTGGGGCTACTCCGTGCTGGAGTTCACCCCCGAGGGCTGCACCTACGTGGGCTACGCCGTCGACAAGACCGTCGACGACCCCGACGCCGACCGCGAGGTCGTCGCGGCCTACCACGTCCCGGAGGGCGAGGTCGACCTGCAGGACGTGACCGACGAGAACCGGGACTGATCAGGCGATCCAGAAGGGGTCGCCGCAGTCGTAGACCACGCCGTGGTTGGGGCAGACGTACTTGCAGTGCCGGCGGACCATCTCGGCGTCGCAGCGAGGACAGCGTGGCGCCGCCGCCTGGGCCATGGATCATCTCTGACGGTGTCGAGGCTTGAAGGTTGGCGGTGGGCAGACGATGGCTGCTCGCCCGCCACCCGACTTCGCCCCTCGTGCTCAAGCCATCTCGGCCCGCCGGAACGCCCCCGTCCGCTTGCCACCATCCGTTACTGGAACCGCAACCGCCACCGCCGACCCCGAGGCGCTGGACTCGGGGGACGCTCGCCTCGCCCCGTTCGGTCCCACCCGGGTCGGTGGCTTAGCCGCCATCGAATCGATGGTCGGTCAGCCGGCACGGGCGGGGACTCTCCGGCGGCATCCTAAGCTCAAGCACGAGAGGCGGTTTGCTGTGGCGGTCGCAGTTGCGGTCCAGCCGAATCCTGCCGTCAAGCGAGGCGTACCAGCGGTCTGATCGGCTCGAACACGAGCAGTGGGTCGAGCGGACCGGACGTCCCGTCGGTACTCGCCGGTCCAACCACGAGGGCGGTGAGGAGAGTCCCGAAACCGAGCCGAAACGCCGACTCAGTCTAGCATTCGGACCAGCCGCAGGACTCGCAGGTCTTGCAGCCCTCCGCGTAGTACAGCGTCATCGACCCACAGTCGGGGCACTCCGGGCTCTCGCCGGAGTCGATGAGCGACTGGGTGATGTCCTCGCCGTCGGTCGTCTCGCCGGCGGCGGCCACCGCCGCGCCGCCGTCGGTCTCGGGGGGAGCCTCGGCGTCGGCCTCTTCGCCCTCGACGGCCTCCTCCAGCGATGCCTGCTGGGGGTAGGCCTTGTCGACCTCGCCCTCGAGGTAGCGCTGGAGGGCGGTCCCGATGGCGTCGGGGATGGAGTTGATCTGCTCGCCCTTGTCCCAGGCGACCTTGGGGCTGCGGATGCCCTCCAGCTCGGCGACCACCTCGTGGGGGTCGACGCCGCTGCGCAGCGCCGTCGAGATGACCTTCGCCAGCGCCTCCGTGAACGAGTTGGTGAACCCGCCGGAGTGGCCGATGTTGGCGAACAGCTCGAACGGCCGGTTGGTCTCGGGGTCCTCGTTGATGGTGACGTAGAGCTTCCCGTAGCCGGTGTCGATTCGCTGGCTGATGCCCCGCAGCACGTCCGGCCGGGCGCGCTTCTCGGCGTACTGGTCGGCCTCGCCCGCCGCCTCGCCGGCCACCAGCGCCTCGACGTCGGCGGCCAGCCCGTCGTCGACCGCCTCGTGGTCGAGGAACGCCTCGAGCCCGCCGAACACCTCGTCGATGCGCTCGGCGAGCGCTTCGGCGGCCTCGTCCTCGTCCATGTCGGCGAACTCGGCGTTCTCGGCGCGGGTGGTGAGCACCTGCTTGGAGCGGGTGCCGTCGCGGTAGTAGGTGACGCCCTTGCCGCCGTGCTCGTAGATGTACTCGAACACGTCCTTGGCGTCGGCCACGGTGGAGTCGTTCGGCGCGTTGACCGTCTTGGAGATGGCGGAGTCGACGCCGTCCTGGCAGGCGCACTGGACCGCCGCGTGCTCCTTGGCGGTGAGGTCGCCGGTGGTGACGAACAGTTCGCCGATGGCGTCGGGTACCGTCTCGAGGCCCTCGATGCCGTCGAAGCGGTTGTCGGCCATCTGGGCCCGGGCCTCGCGCTTGACCGCCTCCACGTCGACGTCGTTCGCCTCCAGCACCCGGAGGAAGTAGTCGTCGAACTCCACCAGCATCTCGTCGCCCTGGACGTCGTCGGAGACGTTCTTGTAGTAGGCGACGTTGTAGATGGGCTCGCAGCCGCCGGTGGTGTTGCCGACCATCGAGGTGGTCCCCGTCGGCGCGATGGTCGTGGTGTTGTGGTTGCGGACGGGGAAGCCCTCGGCCCACTCCTCGGGGTCGAGCCCGGTGTGGTGTTCGAACCACTCGGAGTAGGCGGTCGGGTCGGCGTACTTCGAATCGTCCCAGTCGGCGAAGCTGCCGCGCTGGCGGGCGAGCTCGTGGGACGCCCGCTTGGAGCCGTGGTTGATGCGCACCATCAGCTGGCGGGCCACCTCGTTGGCCTCGTCGCTGCCGTACGCCATGCCGAGCTGGACGTACAGCTGGGCCAGCCCCATCACGCCCAGGCCGATCTTGCGCATCTCCCGGACCTTCTCCTCGATCTCGTCCACCGGGAAGTCCGACATCGTGACGACGTTCTCGAGGAACCGGGTCCCGAGCTCGATCCGGCGGTCGAACTCCGCCCAGTCGATGGCCTCGGCGAGGAACGCGTCGACGGCGTCGGCCGTGGAGCCGTAGTCGTCGGCGTTGGCCGCGGACCAGACCCGCCAGTCCGGGGCGTCCTCGGCGGCCAGCGTCGAGAGGTTGATGTGCCCGAGGTTGCAGGCCTCGTACTCCTCGAGGGGCTGCTCGCCGCAGGGGTTCGTCGCGAGGATGCGGTGGTCGGGGTGTTCCTCGACGTCGAAGGAGTGCTCCTTGTTGACGCGCTCGAGGTAGATGACGCCGGGCTCGCCGTTCTCGTGGGCGCCCTCGACGATGCGGTCCCAGAGCTCGCCCGCGGGCACCGACAGCTCCTCGCCGACCTCGACGTGCTCGCCCAGGCCGAACATCTCGTAGAGCTCCTCGGTCTGGGGCGTCGCCACGTGGGGCTCGCCCGTCCGGGGGTTGGTGAAGGTGAACTCCTCGCCGGCGTCCAGGGCGTCCATGAAGCCGTCGGTGACGCCCACGGAGATGTTGAAGTTCGAGAGGTGGCCCTCCACGGCGTTGCGGAGGTGCTTGGGCACCCGCCCATCGTCGTCGATGAGCTCGCGGGCTTCCTCGAGGGCGTCGGCGAAGGAGGTGTGGGTGAAGTCGTCGGGGTCGTTGAGCCGCAGCGAGTGCGCCAGCGAGACGTCCTTGTTCTTGGCGTGGATGAACTGGATGACGTCCGGATGAGAGACCCGCATCACGCCCATCTGGGCGCCCCGGCGGGCGCCGCCCTGGGCGATGG
>CAYWNQ010000124.1:0-6569 GCA_964459695.1 uncultured Halobacteriales archaeon
GACGAGCGAGCGGTGACCGGAGGGAACCGCGAGCCGGGTGGCACGATCGAAGTGAGCGCCACCGGACGAGCGAGCGGTGACCGGAGGGAACCGCGAGCCGGGTGGCACGATCGAAGTGAGCGCCACCGGACGAGCGAGCGGTGACCGGAGGGAACCGCGAGCCGGGTGGCACGATCGAAGTGAACGCCACCGAACGAGCGAACCGTGAGCCCTGCGGTCGCCCACTACGCGAGCTCAGCGACCGCCGGCCCGCCGGATTACGCGAACGACAATCCTTTTGCACGGACGCGGGAACCGATGAGGTATGACCGAGGAGCTCAGGAAGGGTCTCGAGGGCGTGCTCGTGGCCGAGTCCGCCCTCAGCGACATCGACGGCGAGGCCGGTCGCCTGGTCTACCGCGGCTACGACATCGAGGACCTCGCGCGCGAGGCCAGCTTCGAGGAGGTCCTCGCCCTCCTCTGGCACGGCGAGCTCCCGACCGCGGGCGAGCTGGACTCCTTCGCCGACGCGATGGCCGCCGACCGCGAGCTCGACGACGAGATCCACGACCTCGTCGCCGGCCTGGCCGACCGCGACGAGGAGCCCATGGCCGCGCTCCGGACCGTGGTCTCGGCGCTGTCCTCGACCGACCCGGACGCCCGGGCCGACGTCGACCCCACCGACCGGGCCGCCAACCTCCGGAAGGGCCGGCGCATCACCGCCAAGATCCCGACGGCGCTGGCGGCGTTCGACCGGCTCCGGAACGGCGACGAGCCGGTCGCCCCCCGGGCAGACCTGGGCCACGCCGCGAACTTCCTCTACATGCTCAACGGCGAGGCGCCCGACGGGGTGCTGGCCGAGACCTTCGACATGGCGCTGGTGCTCCACGCCGACCACGGCCTCAACGCGTCGACGTTTTCGGCGATGGTGACGGCCTCGACGCTCTCGGACGTCCACGCCGCGCTCACCTCGGCGGTCGGGGCGCTGTCGGGGAGCCTCCACGGCGGCGCCAACCAGGGCGTCATGGAGATGCTCCAGGAGATCGACGCCGACGACCGCGAGGCGGTCGACTGGGTCGCCGACGCGCTGGAGGCGGGCCGACGGGTCGCCGGCTTCGGCCACCGGGTGTACGACGTGACCGACCCGCGGGCGCGCATCCTGCGGGAGAAGAGCGAGGCGCTGGGCCGGGCCGCCGGCGACACCAGGTGGTACGAGATGTCCCGCGACGTCGAGGAGTACGTCGCCGAGGAGACGGGACTGGCGCCCAACGTGGACTTCTACTCGGCGTCGACCTACTACCAGATGGGCATCCCGATCGACCTCTACACCCCGATATTCGCCATGAGCCGGGTCGGTGGCTGGGTGGCCCACGTCCTCGAACAGTACGAGGACAACCGCCTCATCCGCCCGCGTGGGCGGTACGTGGGTCCCGAGGACCGGTCGTTCCCGCCCATCGACCGTCGGTAGGCGCTGGGCGGCGAGGCGCCGCGGTCCCCCCGGGACCCTAATAAAGCCCCGGAGATGCGTGGCGCAACTCACAACATAAGAAGGAACCGTGGATGAAAGGGAAGGAGACACATGAACGGTACCATTCGAACGGCAACCGCCACCCTGCTGTCGCTCGCCCTGCTCGTCAGCTTCGCTGCGGCGCCCGCCGCCGCGGCTGACGACGGGCTGGGCCTCGGTGGGGACGACGGCGGTATCCTCGGGGGAGATGACGATGGTTCGACCAACGAGAGCGGCCTGCTCGGCGTGACGGGCACGGTGACCGACACCGTCGAGGGCGTCACAGGTGACTCGGACGGTACGAGCACCGTGACCGACACCGTCGAAGGTGTCACCGGCGGTACGGACGGCGCGAGTACCGTGACCGACACCGTCGAGGGCGCCACGGGCGGCTCGGCCGGCGCGAGCACGCTGACCGACGCCCTGGAGGGCGTCACTGCCGGGTCGAGCGGGGTCCCGCTGGACCAGGCGACCCAGCTCGTGCAGGTCAGCGATGACCAGCTACCCGCCGACGTGGCCATCCCCGCACTGCCGGGGCCGGGCCCGTCGGCGCTCCCGGTCGGCTCGGGTACGTCGCTGGGCTGTGAGCTCCCGGTCGGCCCGGGGGACCTCCCGACCGAGACGCTTCCGGGTGCCGACCAGCTGCCCGACGCCCTGTCGCTGGGCCCCATCGGTCCCGACTCGCTGACGGGCATCGCCCTCGGCGTGGCGTCGGCCACGCCGCCGGAGCCCTGCGAGGTCTACGACCCGCAGGACCCGCCGGTCAGCCTGACCGACGGCGTCAACGCCTCCGGGATGGCCGCCGGCGAGATCGTCAACCTCAACGAGAACGGTGACGTCGTCCGGCTGAGGGGCGTCGGCTCCCTCGGCGACGAGGGCGACGCCTCGCTCAACAACGTCGGCATCCTCTACCTGGGCCAGCAGGAGACCGGCGTGGAACACCGCCTGACCATCCTCCAGAGCAAGAACGTCAACGACCGGTACGCCGAGATCGACAGCATGCTGGTCGTCCGGCCGACGGAGCGGACTGGCGGGGGCCAGCTCCACATCTACTCCTTCGGCGACCCGATCGGCGGGAGCACGGACTGCGACTTCAGCAACCCCGGCAACGTCGACCCCGGCGCGCTGACGGACGTCGGCAGCCTCGGACTGACGAGCGGGGAGCTGCCGTTCTGCAGCTACGATACTGTCGGCGTGCCCACCCTGCCGCTGGGGCCCCAGGAGGTCACCACCATCGTCATCGGCAAGGCCACCGACCAGCTGCCCTCCGGCGGCCTGGGTTCGCTGCCGGTCGGGAGCTGAGGCCATCGCGCAGTCGCGGACTTTTTCGGGAGCCGACGTCCAGTAGCGCCGTGGATGTCTTCGTCTACGGCACGCTGACCGACCCCCACGTCGCCGCCGGGGTGCTCGAGGAGCACGCCTACGGCCCGCCGGCGACGCTGTACGGGCTCGAGCGCGTCGACGGCGAGTACCCCACCCTCGGCCCGGGGACGGCCGTCGAGGGGACGTTGCTGCGAACCGACGACGTGGCCGGCCTCGACGCCTACGAGGGCGTCGACGACGGGCTGTACGTCAGGGTGTCCGTACCCGCCCCGCCGGGCCCGGTGTCGACGTATATCGGCGACCCGGCGGCACTCGGTGCCGACGTCGACTGGCCCGAGGGGTTCTCCGAGGCGGCGGTCCAGGCGTACGTCGACGAGCACTGCGTCGTCGAGCCGGACTGACGCCGTCAGTAGGGCTCGTCTTTGAGGCCCAGCAGGTAGGCGGCGGCGTTGGTCCCCACGTGCAGCGCCGGGGTGGCGACGAGCACCACCGCCAGCACCGGCAGGGTGAACACGGTGCTGGCCCAGCCGGGCGCGAGCAGCCCGACGAGAGCCAGCGCCGCCACGACGAAGTCGAGCTGGTCCACCAGCGGGAAGGCCGCACCGCGCTGGCGTCCCGTGCGGCGCTTGAGGAACGACGCCAGCAGGTCGCCGGCCATTGCGCCGACGGCGAGCCCGACCGCCGCCAGCGGCGGGAACCCCGGGAGGGCGACGCCGAGCAGGTCGCCCACCGTGGCCCGCCCGGCGTCGAGCAGGGCCGCCAGCGCCAGCCCGGCGAGGACCCCGGCGGCGGTCCCCCGCCAGGTCTTGCCGTCGCCCAGCAGCCGGCGGCCGTCGCGCCACGTCCGCCCGGCGTCGAGGGGCCGGCCGCCGCCCACCAGTACCGCGGCGTTGTTGGGGACGTAGGCCGGCAGCATGGCCCACAGCGCGGTCGCGACCACCTCGACCAGCATGGCCGGGCCTACGCGGGGCGGCGGTTAAGTGGCGGGGATTCCGCCCCGAGCCGAGTCACAGCGCTTATGCGCGCCTCCGGGGTAGCTCCCGGCGATGCGGGTCATCGGTACCGTCGGGCTGGCCGGCAGCGGCAAGGGCGAGGCCGCGGCGGTCGCCCGTGAGCTGGACATCCCGGTGGTCACGATGGGCGACGTCGTCCGTTCGGCCTGCCGCGAGCGCGGGCTGGACCCCGCCGAGCACCACGGGGCGGTCGCGCAGGCCCTCCGGGAGGAGGAGGGCCCCGCCGCCGTCGCCGAACGGTCGCTGCCGCGGGTCCGGGCGGCGCTCGAGGACTCGGAGGTCGTCCTGGTCGACGGCCTGCGCTCGGGCGTCGAGCTCGACGCGTTCCGGGCGGCCTTCGGCGAGGACTTCACGCTGGTCGCGGTGGAGGCGCCCTACGACGTGCGCCGCGAGCGGCTGGGCGACCGGGGCCGCGACGACCCCGAGGTCGAGTCGCTGGCCGAGCGCGACCGCCGGGAGCTGGGCTTCGGCATGGGCGAGGCCATCGCCCGGGCCGACGTGACCATCGACAACGCCGGCAGCCTCGAGGCGTTCCGCGAGCGCGTCCGGGAGGTGCTCGAGGGGTGATCTACAGCGTCGACGTGGAGGTGACGGCGCCGGTCCACGACACCGAGGTCACCGACCGCGTCGCCGACGCCGTCCACGAACTGTTCCCCGAGGCCGACCTCGAGGAGCGCCACGGCGAGCTGGTCGGGGAGGCCCACGGCCTCGAGCGGCTCTCGGAGCTGCTCCACGAGCAGGCCATCCTCGACACGGCCCGGGGGGCGTTCCTCGCCGACCGCCGCGGCGACACGTTCAGCTTCGACCTGAAGAAGCAGGCCGCCTTCGAGGGGGTCGTCACGTTCGCCGTCGGTGACGAGAGCGAGCTGGGCGACATCCACGTCCGGGTCCGGGTGGCCGAGCCCTCTGTCGAGGAGTACGTCGCCCACGTCGCGCCGCCCACCGAGGACGGCCGGCCCGTCGAGTCGCCCTGAGTCACTCGTCGAGCCCGGAGACGAACAGCGCGACCCACTCGCTGCGGTCCCGCCGCCGGGTGACGCGCACCGACTCGACCCACTTCACCCACTGGAACCCCCGGCGCTCGGGCGCGACGAGCCGCAGCGGGAAGCCGTGGGCGTGACTCAGCCGCTCGCCGTCGACGTGGGTGGCCAGGAGGGCCTCCCGGGCCTCCGCGAGGGGGAGGCTCCAGCGGTAGCCGGTCACCGACCGGAACTGCACCCACGAGGCGTCGGCGGTCGGCCCCGCCGCGGCCAGGAGGTCGCGGACGGCGACGCCCTGCCAGTCGTGAGCGGAGTACCAGCCGCTGGTACAGTCGAGGACGGCGTGGGCTCCGGCTCCCCCCTCGGCCGATGGGAGGTCGTCGGCCGGTAGCTCCAGGGGCTCGGCCACGGCGCCGGTGACCGCCAGCCGCCACGCGTCGGCGTCGACCGGGTCCGGGTCGTCGGCGACCCACGACGTCGCCGGGAACCGGTTGCCGGCGTCGCTGCCCTCCTCGCGCGAGCCGGTGAACCGGCGCTCGGCGCCCAGGACGTCGGCGACCGCCTGCTGGCCGCGCCACACGAGCGCGCCGGCCCCGACGATGGCGGCGTACCGGAGCGCGTCCCGGCGCTCGACCGCCGTCGGCCGGCGGAACCGCCGCCGGAGGTGCACGACCAGCGGCACGACCACCAGCAGACCGAGGCCGACGTGGAGGTTGAGCAGCCCCCACGGCCCGAGCGACAGCGACCCGCCGAGCACCCACCAGACGCCCGAGGCCAGCGCCCCCAGCGTGACCAGGGTGAGCGCGACGGCGGTCGGCGTGGCCCGACCGGCCCGCACCCGCGGCGCGACCCGGCGGAGCTTCAGCCCGACGAGGCCCGCCAGGACCAGCCCCGCGACGCCGTGGGCGACGACCACCCAGGCCTCGCCGGGCGTGGCGGCGAACAGGCTCGCCAGCCCGGTCGCCAGCGCCAGGGCGGCGCCGGCGGCCAGCGAGGCGTCGAGCGTCCGGGGGTCGAACGCCATCGGCGCGTGGCTTGGGGCTGCAGCGTGATATGGCTGCCTCCGGAGGCGGTGATACGAGACCGTGGCCACGCTGGACTGCAGGTCACGGTCGGACCGCCCCGCAGACCGCCACTCGTGCTCGACCCGGTCCTCCCGCCAGAACGCCTCCGCCCGCTCGACCGTCCGGGACGCTCACGGCTCCGTCGCCTCTCGAACCACAGTACTTGCGTCGTCCGGGCCGGATCGAGCGCCTCGGGGTTTTCCGTCGATACTCCCTGGCTCAAGCACGAGGTGCGGTTGCGCCCGGCGACGTCCTGCGGTCCAGCGGTCGGGGGACGCAACCGAGCACGCTCTATTCGAGCCCTCACGCCGCGGGACGGCCCCACAGGCTCAAGCCCGCGCGAACCCTCTGTCCACCCATGCTCGTCCCGCTCTCGGTCCGCGACGTGATGACCGCCGACGTCGTGACCGCCGAGCCGACCGAGGACGCCTCCACCGTCGCCGAGCGCCTCCACGCCGAGGACGTGGGCTCGCTGGTGGTCTGCGAGGGCGGCTCGCCGGTCGGCATCGTCACGGAGGCCGACGTCGTCGACCTGGTCGCCGCCGGCCGGGAGCCGGCGGCGACGCTGGTGCGGTCGTTCATGTCGACTGACCTGCTGACCGTCGGCCCCGAGGCGACCCTCGAGGTCGCCGCCCGGCTGCTGGAGGAGAACGACGTCCGCCGGCTCCCGGTGGTCGAGGACGGCGCGCTCGTCGGCATCGTG
>CAYWNQ010000125.1:0-6548 GCA_964459695.1 uncultured Halobacteriales archaeon
GTGGTCCAGGTCGGCTCCCCGAAGTCGGTCGCGGCGCTGCTCCAGCGCGTGGGCCGGGCCGGCCACCAGCTGGGCGAGACCGTGACGGGCCGCGTCGTGGCGCTGGACCGCGACGAGCTGGTCGAGTGTGCGGTGATGCTCCGGAAGGCCGAGCAGGGGTTCGTCGACCGGGTGTTCGTCCCGGAGCGCGCCCACGACGTGGCGGCCCAGCACGTCTACGGCATGGCCATCAACGGCCCGCTGCCCGAGCGCCGGGTGCGCGAGACGCTCCGGTCGGCCCACCCCTACCGGGCGTACGGCGACGACGCGTTCGAGAGCCTATTCCGGTACCTGACGGCGGACTACGACGGCATGGCCGACCGGAACGTCTACCCGAAGGTGTGGCGCGACGAGAACGACCCGCCGGGCGGCGAGCACCACTACGAGGACTACGAGCCGGGCACGCCGCTGGTGGGCAAGCGCGGCCGACTGGCCCGGGTCATCTACATGACCAACGTGGGCACCATCCCCGACAGCTTCGACTGCGACGTGGTGACCCGGGGCGACGAGGAGTGGGTGGGTACGCTCGACGAGGCGTACCTCGACACCCTCGAGGCCGGCGACGTGTTCGTGCTCGGCGGCGACCGGTTCGCCTACCGCTACCGCCGGGGCTCGAAGGTGTACGTCGACCGGACCGTGGCCCGGCCGACGGTGCCGTCGTGGTACTCCGAGCGGCTGCCGCTCGCCTACGACCTCGGCCGGGAGCTGCTCGCGTTCCAGGACGACCTGCTCGAGCGGCTGGCCGACGGCGGCCAGTCGGCGGTCCGCAACTGGCTGCGGTCGTTCCCCCTCGACGAGCAGTCGATTCGCGCGCTGGCCCGGATGTACGACGAGCAGGTCCGGTACGCCGGCGCCGCCAGCGTCTCGACGCCCGACCGCCTCGCCGTCGAGGTCGAACTCGACCAGGAGGCCTACGAGCGCCGGTTCTACGTCCACTCGGGGTACGGCCGGCGGTTCAACGACGGGCTCTCGCGGCTGCTTGCCCACCGGGTCGCCCAGGCCGCCGAGGCCAACGTCACCGTCGCGGTGGCCGACACGGGGTTCACGCTCTCGATGCCGCTCAACCGGAAGGTCGACCTCGTGGGCATCCTCCGGGACGTCGACCCGGGCGAGGTCCGGGCGGACCTCAGGGCGGCCCTGGAGGGCACGGACCTCCTCCAGCGGTACTTCCGCATCAACGCGACCCGGTCGCTGATGATACTCAAGCGCTACAAGGGCACCGAGAAGACCGCCAGCCAGCAGCAGGTCTCCAGCGAGATGCTGCTGGGGTTCGCCCGGGACTTGGAGGAGTTCGCCGTCCTGGAGGAGACCTACCGCGAGGTGCTGGAGGACAAGCTCGACGTCGCCGCGGTGGAGGCCTTCGTCGGCGACGTCGCCGACGGCGACGTGGCGGTCGAGACGACCCGCGTCGACTCGCCCACGCCGCTGGCGTTCGGGCTGGCGACGTTGATGGCCAGCGACGTCGTGCTCGCCGACGACGAGTCGGCGGTCCTCCGGCGGTTCCACGAGCGGGTCCGCGCCGAGATCGACGACGAGCGCTCGCATCCGCCGTCGCCCGGTGTCCCCGGCGGCGACGGCCGGGGCGGGTAGCCGGCGACGCCCCGTCAGGTCAGCAGCGTCGAAAGCGCGTCGGGGACGACCAGCACGTCGCTGCCGGCCTCGACGGCGTCGGCGACCGTCGGCGCGGCGTGCAGGAGGCAGTCCTCGACGAGGTCGGGGTGTGCGGAGTCCGTCACCCAGACCTCGTGGTCCAGCAGCGCCCGCGCCAGGACGAACGCCCGCTGGGCGCCCGGCTCGTAGCCAGCAGCCATCGCCTCGTGGAGCGCCGCGGCGCTCTCGGCACCGGCGAGGCGCTCGTGGAACCGGCGCTCGCCGGTGCCCTGGCCGGCGCCCTCCGGGAGCGCGGCGGGGACGACGACCCGGCCTCCCTGGCGCAGAGGGTTGTGGGCGCCCAGCACCACGTAGGTCGCCGCGCGTGATGCCTGGTAGAGGTTGGCGTCCTTCGGGGCGCCGACGCCGGCGACGACGGCGTCGTAGCCGTCGGCGACGGGCACCGCCAGGGCGTCGCGGGCGGTGGCGGCCAGTTCGGCGACCACGGCGCGGTGGTCGCCGGCGGCGACGCCGAGCACCCCGGACGGCCCCGCGGTGACGTTCAGGCAGAACGCCAGCCCCAGCGCGTCGCCCGCGCGGTCGAGCACCGCCCGGAACGGGTTGTCCTCGACGCGGCCGAGGCGGACGCCCTCCCGGCCGAGCAGCTCTGGCCCGTGGGTGTACCGGATGAGGGGTTCGCTGCCGGCGCCGATGGCCGCAGTCTTCGCGCCGCCGGAGAAGCCGGCGTACTGGTGGGGCTCGACCATCCCCGTCGAGACAACACGGTCGGCCAGCGCCACCGTGCGGAACACCGCGACCGGGACGCCGTCGACCTCGCCGACGGCGACCGTGTCGTCGGGGTCGTGGTTGACCGCCAGGTCGGCGTGGTCGCCCAGGAGTTCCGCGAGCTCGGCGTCGTCGAGCGGCCGGTGGAGGCCCAGCCCGACCACGACGGTCACCTGCTCGCGGGCGACGCCGGCCCGGCCGAGCTCCTCGAGCAGGACGTCGACCAGCACGCCGTCGGGCGTCGACCGCGTGACGTCGGTGACCACCAGCGCCACGGTGTCGCCCGGCTCGACCCGCCGGGCGAGCCGCTCGCCGTGGGGGTCGGCCACGGCTGCCTCGGCGGCGGCGCGGACGTCGACCGGCTCGCCGCCGGGTGGCTCGGCGACGTCGACCTCGCAGTCCGGGAGTTCGACGTCGACGTGGCCGTCGCCCAGCGGGAGCCGGTGGGGCATGGTGGCGGGGTTGGTCGCCCGCCGCCGAATGGCTGTCGGTGGACGTGGGTCACAGGGGTGGGTGTCGATACTCAGCTCGCGCTACACAGTTGACGGTAGTGGTGTCTGCACCGATCAGTCAGCCTGGAAGCTCCGAGGCGCTGGTGTCGGGCGGCGCTCACTCCGTTCGTGCCGCCGAACGCGTGAACGGCGAACGAAGTGAGCCGTGAGTGTCGCGGACGGTCGAGCGGACGGGGGCTTTCCGGCGGTATGATCGGCTCAAGCGCTAGCGGCTTGCGGGTGCGGCTTCAGACTCAGCAGCTACTAGCGAGTGGGCGGGAGCGTTCCGGCGGTGTGATCGGCTCACCCACGAGGAGCGCTCTGCGGTCACACCATCCTAGGGCTCCAGCGAGCGAGCCACGACTGGTGCGTCGACATCCCCGCAGAACTCCCCATCAGTCCCGCGCCCAGTCGAGCATCCGGGCGTACACCTCGTCGGAGGCCAGCGCCCCGGCGTCGCCCACCAGCGCCAGCGACCGCTTGGCGCGCGTCAGCGCAACGTTCGTCCGGCGGTGGTCCTCGAACACCGGCGAGTCCATGCTCCCCGTCGCGACGAACGAGACGACGATGGCCTCCCGCGCCGAACCCTGGAACCGGTCGACGGTGTCGACGGCGACCGCCTCGGGCACCCGCTTGCGGATCTCGGCCACCTGCGCCCGGAACGGCGCGATGACGCCGACGTCGTCGGGAGCGAGGCCGGCCCCGAGGTACGCCTCGACGGTGTCGGCGACGGCGTCGGCCTCGATGGGGTTGGCGTTGCCGGTCTGGTCGCCGTCGGGGTCGGTGAACGAGACGGGGTCGGCCAGGTCGGCCGGGAGCGCGTCGGGGTCGACGCCGTCGAGGTCGCCGAGGCGCCGGCCGGCGACTTCGGCCGACGCCGGCCGGAGCTGGCCGTCGTAGAACTCCCGGCTGGAGAAGTACTGGATGCGCTGGTGCATCCGGTACTGGCGGTCGAGCATGACGGCGGCCTCGGGGTGCAGGTCGACCAGCCGCTCGAACAGCGACCGGTCCAGGTCGTAGTCGGCGCCGTCCCCGCCCGGGACGCCGTCGCTCCGGACCACCGGCGGGAGCTGCTGGTGGTCGCCGACGAGGACGAACCGGTCGGCCCGCTCGACGGCGGCGAGGGTGGCGGGCTCGGTGAGCTGGCCGGCCTCGTCGACGACCGCGACGTCGAACGAGCACGCCCGCATCGCCCGGGAGCCACAGCCCGCCGTCGTGGCGGCGACGACGGGCGCCGACCGGAGGGCGTCGGCCCGGTCGTGGGGGTCGCCGCCGGTCCGGAGCCGGAACGACTGGTGCTCGTCGGCGACGCCCGTCTCGGTGCCGACGCGGACGACGTCCTCGAAGCCCTGCTCGCGCAGCGTCGCGAGCGCGTTGTCGACCGCGCGGTTGGTGAACGCCGACAGGAGCACGCGCTCGCCGCGCTCGACGAGCGCCCGGACGACGGTGGCCAGCGTGTGGGTCTTGCCGGTGCCCGGCGGCCCGTGGATCAGCGCGAGGTCCTCGGCGCCGAGCGCGCGCCGGACGGCCTCGTCCTGGGCCTCGTTGTCGTCGACGAACGTCTCGCCGGCCGGCGGCGAGAACGCCGGCGGGCGACGGCCGAACAGCACGTCCTTTCGGTCGGGGTCGCCGGTGAGCACGGCGTCGTGCAGCGCCGCGAGCTGGCGGTCGACGCCGATGGACGAGGGGTAGACGTCGAGTCGTCGGAGCTCGAACGGCTCGTCGGCGGTGACGACGACCTCCCGGCCCAGCGACTCGACGCGGGCCAGTTCGGCGGTGCCCCGGACGGGGTGGCCGTCGCTGGCCAGCACCAGGTCGCCCTCGCGGATCTTCGAGACCGCGTCGGTGGTCCGGCGGGCCCGGAGCTCCCACTGGCCCGTCGACCGGCGCTCCCGGCCGGCGGGCTCGAGGTCCACCAGCGCCCGGTCGTCGTCGGCGCGCTCGGCGGCGGTCTGGTCCCAGAGCTTCCGGAACTCCCGGTGGACCGCCCGGCGCTCGGCCTCAAGCAGTTCGGCGAACCGGTCGACGTACGCGCGCTCGGCCTCGGGGACCGGCGTGCCGACCTGGCCGGCCTTTGACTCCTGGTCGAGCCGGCCGGCGACGGCCATGCAGGTGTCGCGCTCGAAGCAGTACTCGCAGACCGCCTCGGCCTCGTACCCGGTGGGGACTTCCCCGCGGGCGGCCATCGCCGCCAGCTCGTTGCGGGTCCGGACCACGAACTGCAACAGGCCCCGGCCGACCGGGAAGTCCCTGGCCGGCGAGCGGTCGCCGTCGGCCTCGTCGGGCGAGAGCGTCGAGTTCTTCGTGTACAGCAGGGTCGCGGTGTCGGGCGCCGCCGCGGCGACCGGGTCGCCACCGTCGGCGGCGTGCTCGCCCAGCAGCAGCGCGTAGGCCGCCGCCTGGACCTTGTCCTGGAACCGTGGCTCCCGGCCGAGGTTCTTGCCGGTCTTGAGCTCGACGGGCGCCCCGCCGCGGACGGCGTCGGCCCGGCCCTTGAGCCCGAACCGCTCGGAGAGCAGCGTGCGTTCCGAGCGCCAATCGTCGCCGTCGCCGAGGCGGCCCTGCCGGAGCCACGCCTCGACGGCGGCGGCGTTGGCGCGCACCTCGTCGGCGGCGTCCCCGGGGTCCCGATCCAGCAGTCCCAGCTCCAGGGCCGCGTCGTCGACGGCGTCGCCGACCGCGGTCTCGAGGTCGACGCCCCGGAGCAGGTCGCCGAACGCCTCGTGGACCATCGTCCCCCGGACGACGGGGTACTCCAGCGGCGTGGGGACGAGGCGGTTGAGGTAGAAGATCCGCGGGCACTGCACCCAGCCCCGGAGGTCGGTCACGTCGACGACGTAACCGGGCTCGACGACCACGAACGACGCCGGCGTCGTCGAGAAGCGCGTCTCGCCGCGGAACTCCTCCTCGTCGAGGTCGGTGGCGAACAGCTCCATCCCCGGGTCCACCGCCTCGGCGGTGTCGGTCCAGTCGTTCCACAGGGTCACCGTCGTCGCCCCGCCGCCGTCGTGGCGCCTGACGGTCACCTCCGCGAGCTCCGACGAGCCGCCGCTGACGGTCCTGGTCTCGCCAACGTCGACGACCGTCCCCCGCAGGGTCACTGTCGGTGCCAGCGCCGACGGGCGGAAGAGGGTGTCGGTGCCGCGGCGGAAGTGGACCCCGCCGCGCTGCGGCGGGTCGTCGTTCCCCGTCACCGACAGCTGGCCGCTCCCGACAGGTTCTTTCGCCGTCGGCCCCCAGGGCCGGTATGCGCGTCCGCGACTGGCAGGACGTTCTCGAGGACGTCGTCGAGTCCGACGCCGACCCGTCCGGGTGGCGGGCCGTGGGCGGCGACCGCGCCGCCGGCCTCGGCGAGGACCTCTACCTCGCCCATCCGGCGACGGGAGTGTTCCAGCTCAAGACCTACGCCAAGAACCCCTTCGAGGTCCGGGGCGTCGGGACCCGGGTGGCCCGGCGGCTCGACGACGATCTCGACCCCCTGTTCCCGGAGTCGACCGACGGCCGGTTCGGCGTCCAGCGTCCCGTGGCCGACGAGGACGAGGCCGAGGAGGTCGCGAACCGGCTCTCGACCGTGCTGGAGACCCACGCCGACGCGCCGACATCGCCCGACGCGATGTTCGAGGACGTGATGGAGGCGATGGA
>CAYWNQ010000126.1:0-6527 GCA_964459695.1 uncultured Halobacteriales archaeon
CCATGTCGAGCCAGGCGGGGTCGGAGTGTCCGGAGTGCGGTGGCCAGCTCGAGACCGAGGACGGCGTGACGTACGTCTGCCGGGACTGCGGCGAGGAGTTCGACTCGGCGGACGTCTTCCTGCTGTAGGTCGAAATCCTTTTGCCCGGCTTCGCCGTGCTTCCGGTGGCGCCGCCTTAGCTCAGACTGGGAGAGCACTCGACTGAAGATCGAGCTGTCCCCCGTTCAAATCGGGGAGGCGGCATGTTTCTGCCGACGACACGCGAACGAGCGGAGCGGGTGAGCCGTCGCCGGCGAATCCGCGACCGACAGGACGTGTGAACCCTACCGGAGGCAGCCTTCGCAGCGAACGGCGTGAGCGAGCAGGCTCTACGATGACCGCCACCGCCGGCGAGGGAGCGCCCCCGAAGGGGTACTGATATCTACGAGGCGTCCGGCGTCGTCGACGACGCAGATGCCGACGGTGAGCGTGATCCTTCCGACGCGCAACCGGGTGGAGTTCCTCGAGGGCGCCGTCGAGAGCGTGTTCGACCAGACCTACGCCGACCTCGAGTGCGTCGTCGTCGACGGCGGCTCGACCGACGGGACGGCCCGGTACCTCGAGGCCGTCGTCGACGACCGGCTCCGAGTGGTTCGCCACGACGAGCCGCAGGGGCTCAGCGCGGCCCGCAACGCCGGCCTGGACATCGCCTCCGGGGAGTACGTCGTCTTCCTGGACGACGACGACCGGCTCCACGAGGACGCCGTCGAGACCCTCGTCGAGACGCTCGAGGCCCGGCCCGCCGACTGTGCCGGCGTCTACGCCGCCCAGGGCCAGGTCGACGACGGGGAACGGACGGTCGAGTCGGTCCCCGCCGGGCGGGCCGAGCGGTTCGACACCCAGGTCGGCGGCCCGTCGGCCACGATCGTCAGAGCCGACGTGATCGAGGCGGTCGGCGACTTCGACGAGTCGTTCCCCGCCCTCGAGGACCAGGAGTTCTGGATCCGCGTGTTCGCCGAGTACGCCATGTTCGGGCTCGACCGCGTGCTGTACGAGCGTCACGTCCACGGCGAGCAGATGACGGAGGACCCCGAGCTGATGCTTTCGGGCAACCGGCGCATCCTGGAGAAGCACGGCGAGGACCTGTCGTCACGGACGCGCGCGGATCGCCACTACGGCGTGGCCCACCAGCACGCACGGCTCGGCCAGCCGGCGCGGGCCCGCTCGCACGTCCGGAGGGCCGTCCGCGAGCACCCCTGGCGGCTGGCCTTCGTCTACTACCACGGCTGGCTGCTGCTCGGGACGACCGGCTACCGCGTCGGGTGGTGGCTCCACCAGCTGCTCTACCGGCCCGTGGCCGACCGACTGGAGGGTCGATAGGGTGCCGTCGGCGGTCCCGCTTCAGAACGGCGACCGCTCCTCGAGGTGGGCGACGACGTCCCGGACGGCCTCCTGCTTGTAGTAGCCCACCGCCGACAGCACGACGACCAGGCCGATGAGCCCCATCGCCACCACGAACCGACCGCTGGCCAGCTCGCCGCCGGCGTACACCGTCAGCACGTAGGCCGGCAGCCGCCCGACGGCGATGGCGGCCATGAACGTCCGGAGGCGCCACTGCGTGAGTCCGGCGAGAAAGCAGATGGCGTCGTCGGGGAGCCCGGGGACGAGGACGAACGCCAGCAGCCCGGGGATGCCGACCTGGTCGACGAAGCCGTCGAACCGCTCGAGGACGTCCTCGTGGAGAAGGTCCTCGACGAACGACCGGCCGTACCGGCTGGCGAGGCTGAACGCGATGGCGCTGCCGATGAGGACGCCGGTGAGGCTGTAGACGGTCCCGGCGAGCGGGCCGAAGAGGTAGCCCGCCACCAGCGCCACGACCTGGCCCGGGATGGGCGCGACGACGACCTGCAGCGCCTGGAGTAGCGTGAACACCACCGGCGCGAGCACGCCGAACTGGTTGATCCAGGTGCGCAGCTCCTCGGCGTCGAAGACGAACGGCGCCCACTGGCGGACGGCGAGGTAGAGGCCGACGAAGCCGGCGGCCACGACGAGGACCGCGGCCAGGCCGCGCCACCGCGCCTCCCGCGAGGAGAACACCTGCATCGCGTTGATGGACCCGACGGGACACCCCCTTGAATGTCTTCCCCACGCGCTCCGGAGTCAGGCGGCCAGGTCGTCCAGCACCCGCTCGGAGATGGCCGAGACGCCGTTGGTGTAGGCCGGCGCACCGACGTCGTCCTCGAGGGCCGCCTCCACCTCGGCGTGGTCGGTGGCGACGGTGAACCCGTCCAGGTCGGCGACGCGGTCGGCGATGCCGGACTGCTCGTTGGTGGTCGGGTAGACCACGCAGGTCGTGCCGGCGACGGCGGCCTCCATGACGGTGGAGTAGCCGGCACAGACGACGGCGTCGGCCCGGCGGAACACCGGCAGCAGCGACGGTACCGGGCCCCAGTCGTGGTCGCCGATGAGGGTGACCTCCCGGCCCGCCGCCCGGAGCCGGTCGGCCAGCTCGTCGAAGTCGCTGGAGTACGTCGAGGGCACCAGCACCGTCCCGGGGTCGGCGGGGCCGCGGTCCTCGGCCTCCGCCGGCGCCGGCAGCGCCACCGGCGGGACCCGTGAGACGTCCGGCGGGTCGGTGCCGTCCGGCGGCCAGACGGAGGGGTAGAAGAACCGCCGGGCGGCCAGGCGCTGGCCGACGTTGATGCCCCGGGTCGGCGCCCGGATGATGGGGTCGCGGTACAGCGTCGCGGCGTTGTGCGAGAGCACGTACAGCGGGGTCCCCGTGACCGCCGCCGCCGCGGCGGTGAACATGTCGTCGGTCACGGCGGCGTCGGGGTCCTCGGTGCGGAGCCAGGCGGCGATGTCCCGGAGCCGCCGGACGCTGTCGGGGAAGCTCCCCGTGAGCACCCGCGCGAGGCCGCGAACCGGGTCGTCGGCGCTCTGGTAGTCCTCGATGTAGTCGACCTGGGGCGGCTCGTAGGCGGTGTAGCCGTTCGGCGCGTAGAACCGCCGGCCCGACCCCCCGCCGGCCAGCGCAACCGTCGCCCCGCGGTCCTCGAGCCCACGTGCCACTGCCATCATCCGGGTCGCGTGCCCGGCTCCCTCCGGATAGTGCGTGACGGCGACGTGGGGAGACACGCGTACGACGTGAAGTGTTCGCGTGAAGTAGCTTCCGCTTTCCGCGCCGTCAGAACTCGGGGGGATTAAGTTTCGAGGCCGCACATGGCGTGTATGGGCCGGGTAGCGGGACTCGCGGGGGAGTCCGTCCGCAACCTCCGGGGGGCGGGTCTGGGAGCGGTCCGGGAGCTCTGCTGGCGCACCTACCTCCGCCACGGCCGCCGGCTGGACGCCGACCCCGTGCTGGAGGCGGACTGGGACCTGCTGGTCGTGCTGGACGCCTGCCGGGGCGACCTCTGGACGGAGGTGGTCGGCGACGACGCCGACCTCCCGGTGGGGTCGACCCGCATCTCGCCCGGCGGCACCTCGACGGAGTGGCTCGACGCCGTCTTCGGCGACGCCGACGCCGGTGCGCTGGCGGACCTGGGCTACGTCACCGCCAACCCCTACAGCGACACCCACGTCGACGGCGCCCGACTGGCCCACCTCGCGGAGGTCTGGCGCCACGCCTGGGACGACGACCTCGGGACGGTCCGGCCCCGCGCCGTCACCGACGCCGCCGTCCGCGCGGGCCGTACCGCCGACCTCGACCGGCTGGTCGTCCACTACATGCAGCCGCACTTCCCCTCCGTCGCCGACGAGACCGGCGAGGGCGTCGCGCTGGAGGCGTTCGGCGAGGAGTCGCTGTCGGTGTGGGAGGACCTCCGGTTCGGCCGGCGGTCGCCCGAGGCGGTCTGGGCGGCCTACCGGGCCAACCTCGAGGCCGTCCTGGAGGACGTCCTGCTGCTGCTGGCCAACGTCGACGCCGACCGCGCCGTGATCACCGCCGACCACGGCAACGCCTTCGGCGAGCGGGGCCTCTACGGCCACGCCGCCGGCGTCGCGCTGCGCCCGCTCCGGGAGGTGCCGTGGGCGGTGACGACCGCGACCGACACCGGCAGCTACGAGCCCCCGGGGACCGCGGCTGTCGCCGAGTCCGCGCCGGCGGGCGACCGGCCGACGGCGACGCCGGAGGTCGCCAGCCGGCTCGAGGACCTGGGCTACCGGTAGCGGGAGCCATCGGCGCGATCCGGTCCTCGGGTTGGCCGATCGCACCCCGCCCGGGCGAGGGCGCGGGCAGTCGGACGTCGTTACCGCTTCTCTGATAACGGGGAGCCGCCCCGTCGGCGACACACGCCCGACCCGGACAGCGAGCGGGGCCACAAAGCGTTTGCCGCCGCGGTGGCCATCCTCGGTACCCATGTCTGTGACCGTCGGAGACAGGGAGCTGCCGGTGGCCCGCGGGGCCGCCGCCGGCGTCGGCGCCTACCTCGTCGGCTACCTGGTGACCTACGTGCTCCAGAGCGCGAACGCCCGCGACATGCTCGAGGGCATCAACGCCATCGTCCAGTTCTTCGGCGGCGAGCCCATCCCGGCCTGGAAGGCCGTCGGCTGGCTGTTCTACAACGCCCACGGCGTCGCCGTCACCCACCCCGCCCTGGGTGGCGGACGGACCAGCCGGAACTTCATCGCCAGCGGCGACGCGCCGGCACTGCTGTACGCCCTGCCGCTCGTGGTGGTCGTCGTGGTCGCCGCCGCGCTGGCCTACGGCGCCGACGCCGACGACCCCGCCGCCGGCGGGCTGGTGGGTACGACGGTGACGCTGGGCTACCTCCCGCTTGCGCTGGTCGGCGTCCTGTTCTTCCGCGCCACTCGCGAAGGCGCGACCATCGAGATCGAACCCGTGACGGGCGTCCTGCTGGCCGGGCTGGTCTACCCCATCGTGGTCGGCGCGGTCGGTGGCGTGTTCGGCTCGGCGTTCGCGGACTCGAGCGGCGGGGACGGGCTGTAGCTGGACGACGGCACGGCTTCGGCGACGCAGGCCACCGGTACACGGGGGGCTCCGGGTCGGTGGTGGCGACGTCGACGACTTCGAAGCGCGGACGTGTCGGTCGAGACGTACGGACGGCCGGATGGCGACCGAAGACCGTGACAGCAGGCAGTCCCGTTCACCTGTCGGTCCGCGGGTCGGCGACCGGACCACACCGTCCCGATTCGCGGGCCGGTTCCGTCACGTTCAGGTCCCCCGGGACCGCCGTTCGCCCCACCCAGGCCCGTGGACCTCCACTGCGACAACTGCGGCGCCAGCGTCGACCCCGACGACGCCGTCCGCCGCGAGACGATGGCCGACCTCGACCCGGCCCGCTGGCAGACGCTGTGCTGTCCGGCGTGTGGCGCCCGGCTCCGGACGGTGTTCGTCGGGGACGAGGAGTGAGCGACCCGCCGGGACGCCAACGCCTTTCCCGCCGGCGCGCCAGCCGCCGGCATGGTCGACAACCACAGCGACACGTTCGCCATCGGCGGCGACCTCGAGGTCCGGCGGCTGGGGTTCGGCGCGATGCGCATCACCGGCGCGAACATCATCGGCGAACCCGACGACCCGGCGGAGGCACGGGCGGTCTGTCGGCGGGCGGCCGACCTGTGTGACCTGATCGACACCGCCGACTCCTACGGGCCGGGCACCAGCGAGCGGCTGCTGGGCGAGACCGTCGCCGACCGCGAGGACGTCGTGGTGGCGACCAAGGCCGGCCTGCTGCGCGACCGGGAGGGCCGGTGGCTCAACCACGGCGACCCCGCGTACGTCCGCAACCAGGCGCTGGTGTCGCTCGACCGGCTCGGCGTCGACACCATCGACCTCTACCAGTTCCACGGTCCCGACCCGGACGTGCCGTTCGCCGAGTCGGTCCAGGCGTTCGGCGGCCTCCAGGACGACGGCCTCGTCGAGCACGTCGGCCTGTCGAACGTCAGCGTCGAGCAGCTCGAGACCGCCCGCGACCACGTCGACGTCGCGACGGTCCAGAACCACTTCAACGTCGCCACTCGGGACACGCCCCGCGTCGAGGGCGACGGTCGGCGCGTGCTGGAGGCCTGCGAGGAGTACGGCATCGGCTTCATCCCGTACTTCCCGCTGGGGTCGGGGAGCCTCTCGGGCGTCGACGGCATCGAGGCCGTCGCCGAGGCCCACGACGCGTCGGTCTACCAGGTCGCGCTGGCGTGGCTGCTCGCCCGCTCGGAGGTCACGCTGCCCATCCCGGGCACCTGCAGCGTCGCTCACCTCGAGGAGAACGTCGCCGCCTCGGGGCTGGAGCTCGCCGACGACGAGGTCGCGCGGCTGACGGCGGCCGCCGGGTGAGGCCGGCGCGGAGCCACCGCTGGGTCGGGTTGCTGGCCTGAGAAACGCGCTCGCGGTCGCGGCTTACTGCCGGACGACGTTGGTCGCGCGGGGACCCTTGTCTGCCTGTTCGATGTCGAACTCCAGCTCCTGTCCCTCTTCGAGGTCCGGGCCGCCGACGTCCTCCATGTGGAAGAACACGTCCTCGTCCGCCTCGTCAGTCTCGATGAAACCGTAACCGCCAGTGTCGTTGAAGAAATCAACAGTGCCTTCTGCCATT
>CAYWNQ010000127.1:0-6469 GCA_964459695.1 uncultured Halobacteriales archaeon
CGGGCGCCCTTGACGCGGGCGTGGCTCAGCGGGATCTCCACCCGCACCGACTCGGCGTAGACGACCACCACGAAGATCAGGATGGTGGTGAACAGGAACAGGAGCTGGCCGGGCTCCATCAGGAGGCGCTGGATGCCCGAGGAGGTCAGCACGCTGCCGAGCTCGATGCTCCCGATGGCGATTTCCACCCACGCCGAGAGGAACCCGAGCGTGCCCTCCTCCTGACCCAACAGCCACTCGGTCCCGAACAGCCCCCCCAGGAGGCGCTGGCTGACGCCGGCGATGATGAACAGCCCGACGCCGGAGCCGACGCCCCACTTGCTGATGACCTCGTCCATGAACAGGATGAGGACGCCCCCGACCATCACCTGGGCGAACATGATCCACTGCACCGTCGACCCCGTCAGCGTCGTGCCGGCGAAGTTGATCGTGCCGGCCTGCAGGAACCCGCCGGCGAACACCATCGGCAGCCCGGTCAGCGCGGTCATCACGACCACCAGCAGCTTCTGGAGCCCCTGGTACAGCGACTGGTCGCGCGGGTCGTTCGTGTCCAGACCCAGCAGGTCCGCGCCGCCCAGCAGCTGCAGCACGATGGAGGCGGTGACGATCGGCCCGATGCCCACCTGGAGGATGGTTCCCTGGCCGCCGGCGAGGATGGAGCGGAACTGCCCGAACGCGTCGCCTCCCTGACTGCCGAGCCCCCAGAGGAAGACGTTCGTGAGGAAGAAGTAGAGCACGAGCACGCCCGCGGTCCAGCCCAGTTTCCGCCGGAACGGCACGTGGCCCTCCGGCCGCTGGACGGCGGGCATGCGCGTGAGTAGCGGTTCGGCGGTCTCCTTCCAGCCCATATCCCGGCCTAGTAGGACCTCCTTGTAGGTCCTTCGTTTCGGGTGCCGCTCCAGAAGGCTGTTCGTGCCGCGGGACGTCCGACGTGGCGAGATCGCGGAGCGGTGTCAACCCGATTCGTGCTGTCGCACGGCCAGGAGGACTTCACCGGACCGCGAGCACGCGACCCGTGATCGCCGCCCGCGTCCGGCGCTTCGGGGCTTTCCGGGCGGTTTGATCGGTTCGAGCACGGAAGGCGGTCTGCAGTTGCGGTCGCGCGCGAACCCGGGTCCCAGAGAGCCCCCGACCAGTTCAGAATCCAGATCCGGGGCCGTCTCACACGACCGCGAGCCCACGGGCAACTTGGTCGCCGAAGCGGTCCGGCCAGGGGATATCCACCCGCTCCCAGGCACCGCCGTCGGCCGACCGGAACAGCCCGCGGTTGCACAGCGCGTGGAACGCCCCCTCGGGGCCGGCGACGAGCACGTGCCGCAGGATGCCCTCGCCGGTCGGCAGGCCGTCGCCGACCCGTTCCCAGGGCGCCCCGCCCCGCCGCCGGTAGACGTAGGCCTCGCCGGGCGGGGAGTGGGCCCGGCGAGCGCCCGACGCGGCGGACACGAGCCGGTGGTCCGGGTCGGCGGGGTCGACCGCGACCGACCAGCAGTAGGTGTGGTCCAGGCCGTCCTGGAGCCACGTCCAGCCGTCGCCGCCGTCGGTGCTCTCGGAGTAGCCGTCGCCGGCGGCGTCGTACAGCCGCCCGGGGGCGTCGGCGTGGACCGCCATCGTGTGGGTGTCCCGGGCCGAGCCCTCGACCCGGTCGCGCCAGGTCTCGCCCGCGTCCTCGGTGCGGACGAGCGCGCCGGCCTCGACGGCGACGTACCACCGGTCGGGGTCGTGGGCGTCGGGCTGGAGCCACCGGACGTGGTGGGTGTCGGGGCGGGGCGGGAACGCCCACCGGTCCGCCGACGGGAGGTCGGTCAGCCCGGGGCGCTCCGTGAAGGTCCGGCCGGCGTCGGTCGACCGGTGGACGGCCGAGGGCTCGGTGCCGACCCACACCTCCGCGGGGTCATGCGGCGAGACGGCGACGCTCGTGACGGTGCCCTCGAACACCCGCTCGAGGCTGGCCCCGGCGTCGGTGGTCCGGTGGAGGCCGTCGGTCGTCCCGACGAACGCCCGCTCCGGGGCGTCGGGGGCGACGGCCAGACACGAGACGTCAGCGAGGTCGACGAGGCGCTCGGTGTCGGGGCCGGCGACGACCAGGGCGTCCTCCATGGCGGCGTAGCGCATGGGTCGACTACGCTCTCGGGGGACTTACCCGTCGTGGGTCCACACGGGACCGTCGACCGGGGTGGGTACTTTCATGTGGCGGCGCGCCGACTCGTGGCCATGCCCGAGGACCATCCGCTGCGCCAGCGGTTCGTGCTCGACACCTCCACCTTCATCACCGACGAGATACGCGCCGAGGACGAGGACCTGGAGGCCGCCGTACTCCGGCTGCTGGACCGGATCGCGGAGGCGAAGCTCGAGCTGGGCATCTCCTGTTACATGCCGCCGTCGAT
Organism: uncultured Halobacteriales archaeon; assembly: GCA_964459695.1. Classification (GTDB taxonomy): domain Archaea; phylum Halobacteriota; class Halobacteria; order Halobacteriales; family Haloarculaceae; genus CAYWNQ01. The sequence goes on from CAYWNQ010000127.1 coordinate 2,385, forward strand.
CCACGAGGAGCTGACGACCATGCTCCGGGACCGCGGCGTCGACGAGCCGGTCTTCTCGCGGCTGGACACCTGGGTCGTCCGGAAGAACCCCTCGCGGTACGAGGTGATGATCCCGGCGGAGATCGTCTACGGCTTCATCGAGGAGATGTCCGAGCGGGTCGACCGCGGCCTCCGGGTGTCCGAGGAGGCCGTCCGGGAGGCCCAGGAGCTCGAGGAGCCCCTGGAGACCGACGGCGTGACCGACGCCGACCAGCTGGTGTCGGACCTCCGGGAGAAGTACCGCCGGACGCTGCGCCAGGGGGTGCTCGACTCCCGGGAGGACTTCGACCTGCTGGTGCTGGCCCGGGAGCTCGACGCCGGCGTGGTCACCGAGGACACCGGCATCGTCGGCTGGGCGGAGGACTTCGGGCTGCGGTACATGCGCGGGCGGCAGTTCCCGACGCTGCTGGCCGAGTACCTCGACGCCGCCGCCGGCGAGCGGTCGCGGTGGGAGGCCCGGGAGGGGTAGCGTTTATTGCGGTGCATTGCATTGCATAACGCATGAGGAACGTCACGACCCGGATGAGCGACGAGGAGCTCGACCTCGTCGACCGGCTGGCCGAGGAGCGCGGCGAGAGCCGGAGCGAGGTGATCCGTGCGGCCCTCCGTCGGGGCGCGCGCGAGGAGCTCGTGCGGCTCGCCCTCGAGCGCTACCGGGAGGGTGAGGTGGGGATGCGGGGGGCCGCGACCATCGCGGGGCTGACCGTCGCCGAGATGATGCGCGAGGCCAACGAGCGCGGCGTCGTCGCCAACTACGACGAGGCCGACCTCGCCGAGGACGTCGACGCGCTCCGATGAGCGACGAGCGGACCGTCCTGGTCGACGCGAGCGCGTTCATCACGCTCGCGGCGGTCGGGGAAACGGCCCTCCTGTCCGAGCTCGACGGCACCGTCGCCGTCCCGGCGGCGGTCGCGGCGGAGGTCAGCGACGATCCGGCGGCCAGCGCACTGGACGGGGCTATCGCCGACGGGACCATCGCGGTCCTCGAGGGCGGGGCTCCCCTGGAGCAGGCCGCCGAACACCTCGGTCGGTCGCCGGACCCCACCGGCGACGTGGCGCTGCTCGGTCACGCCCTCGACCGGGAGGGGGTAATCGTCGTGACGGACGACAAGCCCCTCAGGACCGCGTGCAAGACGCTGTCCGTTCCGGTCTCGGGGTCGCTCGGCGTGCTGATCCGGGGCGTCGAACGGGACGCCATCGGCCCGGCGGAGGCCAGGGATCGGCTCGAGGCCATGGACCAGGTCGGCGCGAGGCTCAGTGCGAGCCTGCTCCGGCGAGCCGAGAGCCTGATCGACGACGCCGCGACGGCGTGACCGTCAGTCGTCGCCGGTCGCGGCCCTGGCGACGTCGCGGTCCGCCCGCGGCCCCTGGAGGTCGACGTCGGGTAGCAGGTCCCGGAGGTACCGGCCGGTGTGGGACTCGTCGCGGCGGGCGATCTCCTCGGGGGTGCCGGTGGCGACCACCTCGCCGCCGTCCTCGCCGCCCTCGGGCCCGAGGTCGACGACGTGGTCGGCGTTCTTCACCAGGTCGAGCTCGTGCTCGACGACCACCACGGCGTTGCCCTCGTCGGTCAGCCGGTGGAGCACGTCGATGAGCTTGCGCTCGTCGTGGCTGTGGAGGCCGGTGGTCGGCTCGTCCAGCAGGTACAGCGCGTCGCCGGTGTCGTGCTTGCCGAGCTCCTCGGCGAGCTTCACCCGCTGGGCCTCGCCGCCCGACAGCGTCGTCGAGGGCTGGCCCAGCTTCATGTAGCCCAGCCCGACGTCGGCCAGCAGCGCCAGCCGCCGGCGGATGCCCCGGTGGCCCTCGAAGAACTCGTGGGCCTCGTCGACCTCCATCTCCAGGACGTCGGCGATGGTGGCGCCCTTGTACTCGACGTCGAGGGTCTCGTCGTTGTAGCGGGCGCCGTCGCACTCCTCGCAGGGCACGTGGACGTCGCTGAGGAAGTTCATGTCGATCTTCACAGTGCCCTGGCCGCCGCAGGCCTCGCACCGGCCGCCCTTGACGTTGAACGAGAACCGGCCCTTCTCGTAGCCCCGGCGCTTGGCGAGGCTGGTCTCGGCGAACAGCTCGCGGATGTGGTCGAAGACGCCGGTGTAGGTGGCGGGGTTCGACCGTGGTGTGCGCCCGATGGGGCTCTGGTCGATGAGCCGGACGGACTCGACGTCTCCGACGCCCTCGATGTCGTCGTGGTCGCCGGGGTTGACGTCGGTGTCGTTCATCCGGCGGACCAGCCCCTTGTAGAGCACCTCGTGCAGCAGCGTCGACTTCCCCGAGCCCGACACGCCGGTGATGGCCGTGAAGCAGCCCAGCGGGAACGGGACGTCGACGTCGGCGAGGTTGTGCTGGCGGGCGCCACGGACGGTGAGGTGGCCGTCGGGCTCGCGGCGCTCGTCGGGGACGGGGATCGACCGCCGGCCGGCGAGGTAGTCGCCGGTGATGGAGTCCTCGGCGGCCATCACGTCCTCAACGTCGCCGTTGACGACCACCTCGCCGCCGCGCTTGCCCGGGCCGGGGCCCATGTCGATGACGTTGTCGGCCCGGCGCATCGTCTCGGTGTCGTGCTCGACGACCAGCAGCGTGTTCCCCAGGTCGCGCAGCCCCTCGAGGGTGTCCAGCAGCCGGTCGTTGTCCCGCTGGTGGAGCCCGATGGAGGGCTCGTCGAGCACGTACAGCACGCCCACCAGCCCGGAGCCGACCTGGGTGGCCAGCCGGATGCGCTGGCTCTCGCCGCCCGACAGCGTCGAGGCCTCCCGGTCCAGCGTGAGGTACTCCAGGCCGACCTCGGCCATGAACCCCAGCCGCGCGCGGATCTCCTTGAGGATCTCCTCGGCGATGGTGCGCTCGCGGGCGTCCAGCGCGGCCTCCAGGCCCTCGAAGTGCTCGAGGGCGTCCCCGATGGACAGCCGGTTGACCGCCGTGATGGGCGTGTCGGCGACCAGCACCGCGCGGGACTCGGGCTTCAGCCGCGTCCCGTCGCAGGACGGGCAGGTCGTGGTCGCCATGTAGTTCTCGATGTGCTCGCGGGTGCCCTCGGAGTCGGTCTCGACGTACCGGCGGCTGAGGTTCTCCATCACGCCCTCGAAGGGCTTCTCCTTGCGCCGCCGACCGTTGCGGGTCGTGTGCTCGAAGACGACGTCCTCGTCGGTGCCGTAGAGGAAGGCCTGCCGGACGTCCTCGTCCAGCTCCGCGAAGGGCCTGTCGAGGCTGACGCCGAAGTGCTCGGCCACCGCGTCCAGCCGCGTCCGGTAGTACGACCGGGAGTAGCTCCAGGGCTCGAACACCTCCCGCAGGGGCTTGTCGGGGTCGGTGACGACCAGGTCCTCGTCGACCTCCTTGGTCTCGCCGATGCCCTCGCAGTCGGGACACGCGCCGTGGGGCGAGTTGAACGAGAAGCTCCGGGTCTCGATCTCCGGCAGGTCGATGCCGCAGTGGGTGCAGGCCAGCTCCTCGGAGAACTCCACCACGGCGCGGTCGTCGTCTTCCTCCGCTCGCGGGTCGCTTCGCTCCCCGCTCGCGCTGTCCGAGGCGCTCCGCGCCTCGCTGGCCAGATCGCCCGTCGACCGTGCCTCGGCGCCCCCGATCTCCGCGTCGGGGGCGTCGGGCAACACGACCTTCAGCACGCCGTCGGCCTCCTCGAGGGCGGTCTCGACGGAGTCGGTGATGCGCGAGCGAGCGTCGTCGCGGACCGTCACCCGGTCGACCACCACGTCGACGGTGTGGTCGAAGTTCTCGTCGAGGTCGGGCTCGTCGGTCGCGAGGTCGAACTCCGCGCCGTCGACCTCGACGCGGGCGTAGCCGTCGGCCACCAGCTCCTCGAACAGGTCCTCGAAGGCGCCCTTCTGGTCGCGGACCACCGGCGCACAGACCTTCGCGCGGGTGCCCTCGGGCAGCTCCAGCAGCCGCGACACCATCGTCTGGGCCGACTGCTCGCCGACCTCCCGGCCGCACTCGGGGCAGTGGGGCGTCCCCACCCGGGCGTACAGCAGCCGCAGGTAGTCGTGGAGCTCCGTGACCGTGCCCACGGTCGAGCGGGGGTTGTTGGCCGC
>CAYWNQ010000128.1:0-6456 GCA_964459695.1 uncultured Halobacteriales archaeon
ACGAGGAGCTCGCCAAGGACCTCGGCCCGCTGGCGGCGCTGACCATCGGCGTCGGCACGATGATCGGCGCCGGCATCTTCGTGCTTCCCGGCCAGGCCGCCGCGGCTGCGGGGCCGGCGGTCGCCCTCTCGTTCGTCGTCGGCGGGGTCATCTCGCTGTTCACCGCGATGTCCGCGAGCGAACTCGGCACGGCGATGCCGAAGGCCGGGGGGTCGTACTACTACGTCAACCACGCGCTCGGACCGCTGTTCGGATCGGTCGCCGGCTGGGGGAACTGGATGGGGCTCGCGTTCGCCTCCGCGTTCTACATGCTCGGGTTCGGGGAGTTCCTCGCGACGTTCCTCCCCCTCCCGGAGCTGGCGGTCGGCGGGTTTGCCCTCTCGCCCTTCCAGGTGGGCGCGCTCCTGGCAGCCGTCGCGTTCATCGGCGTCAACTACGTCGGGGCCAAGGAGACCGGCGGCATCCAGAACGTCATCGTCATCACCCTGGTCGGCATCCTGACGGTGTTCGCGGTGCTGGGCTTCCTCCAGGCCGACCTCTCGACGCTCCGCCCGTTCTTCCCCGCCGAGACCGGCGGCGCGACGGCCGTCCTTCCGGCGACCGGCCTGGTGTTCGTCTCCTTCCTCGGGTTCGCGAAGATCACGACCGTCGCCGAGGAGTTGAAGGATCCCGGTCGGAACCTGCCGCTGGCGGTCATCGGCAGCGTCGTCATCGTCACCGTGATGTACGCGATAATCATGGTCGTCCTGATGGGCGTCGTCAACTGGGACGTCCTCGCCGTGAGCAACTCTCCCGTGCTCGACGTCGCCGACGTCGCCTTCGGTGCCGTCGGGCTGGCCGGCGTCGGCGTCGCGCTCCTGACCTTCGCCGGACTCCTGGCGACCGCCTCGAGCGCCAACGCCTCCATCCTCGCCTCCTCTCGCATCAACTTCGCGATGGGGCGAGACCAGCTGATAACGCCGCGACTCAACGAGATACACCCCCGGTTCGCGACGCCGTACCGGTCCATCGCCGTCACGGGCGCCCTCATCCTGGTGTTCGTCGCCCTCGGGAACGTGAAGACGCTCGCCAAGGCCGGGAGCGTCCTCCACCTCGTGGTCTACGGGATGCTCAACCTCTCGCTCATCGTGATGCGAACCGCCGAGCCCGCCGAATACCAGCCGGCGTTCGAGGTTCCCCTCTACCCGCTGGTCCCGATACTCGGTGCCGTCACCTCGTTCGGGCTCATCGCCTTCATGGACCCGGTCGAGATCGGTCTCGCGCTGGTGTTCGTCGGGGGCGGCCTCGTCTGGTACCTGCTGTACGCCCGGAGCCGCGCGACCAAGCGCGGGATACTCTCGCAGTACGTGCTCTCGCGCTCGCGGGAGATGCCCGACGCGGCGGTGTCGGCGGCGGGGGCGGTCCAGCCCGACGGCGGCCGGTACCGGGTGATGGTGGCGCTGGCCAACCCCGCCCACGAGCGCGACCTGATCGAGCTGGGCGCGACGGTGGCCAAGCGCCGCAACGGGACCCTCGTGGCGACCCACGTCGTCCAGGTACCCGACCAGACCGCCCTGGCCAGCGCACGCGAGCACCTCGACGAGGTCGACCCCGGCTCCGACGAGCTGATGGCGCGGGCCACCGCCGACGCCGAGGAGCTCGGCGTCGACGTCGAGACCCACACCATCCTCAGCCACCGCGGCGTCGGCGAGGTCTACGACGCCGCCCGGGAGCACGGCGCGGACCTGGTGGTGATGGGCTGGGGCGAGGACGGCCACGGGCGTGTCGAGCACGGCGTCGACGAGATCAGCGGCGACATCCCGTGTGACTTCCTGGTGCTGAAGGACCGCGGCTTCGACCCCGAGAGGGTGCTCGTCCCCACTGCCGGCGGGCCGGACTCGGACCTGAGCGCGGCGGTCGCCCGCCACCTCCGGGACGTCTACGACAGCGAGGTGACGCTGCTGCACGTCGACGACGACCGGGCCGACGGCGAGCGGTTCCTGGAGCACTGGGCCGACGTCCACGACCTGGGCGACGCCGAGCTGGTGGTCGAGACGGGCGACGTCGAGGCCGCCATCCAGCGCGCCGCCGGAGACGCCACGATGCTCGTCATCGGCGCCACCGAGCGCGGGCTGCTCCGGCGGCTGGTCACGGGGTCGCTGGTGATGGACGTCGTCGACGACGTGGACTGCTCGGTGCTGCTGGCCGAGCGCAAGCCCGACCGGTCGCTTCGCGAGCGGCTGTTCGGCTCGTAGGCCGGGAGGGGTTTCAAACGACGGGCAGCACCACGCTGCCGGTCCACGGGCGAGAGCCCGGCGAGACCGGGCTGGTCCGGTCGCTGCTGGAGCGGCCGGTGTACTAGCCAGGGCTTTTCCCGGTGGGGCCCGCGAGCCCGCCCATGCAGGAGCCGACGCCCGGCGAGGGGCCGGACCACGAACTGCTGGTGACCGTCTCCGGTCCGCCCGGCAGCGGCGCCTCGACGCTCTCCGAGCGGCTGGCCGCCGAGCTCGGCGTCCAGCGCCTCGACGGCGGCGACCTGTTCCGCGAGCTCGCCGAGGAGCGGGACATGTCGCTCACCCAGCTCCAGGCGAAGGCCGACGAGGACCCCGAGATCGACCGCCGCATCGACGAGCGGCTCCAGCGCACCGCGGAGGTCTGGGGCGCCTCGAGCAAGGGGTTCGTCCTGGAGTCGCGGCTCGCCGGCTGGCTCGCGGGCAACCGCGCCGACCTCCGGGTGTGGGTCGACGCCCCCGAGGAGGTCCGCGTCGGCCGGACCCGCGACCGCCGCGAGATGACCGCCGAGATGCGGGTCCGCGAGGTGACCGAGGCCGGCCGGTTCGACGCGGAGTACGGGGTGGACCTGTCGGACACCTCCTTCTACGACCTCTGCCTCAACACCGCCCGGTGGTCGATCGAGGACTGCGTCGACGTGGTGCTGACCGCCGTCCGCGCCTACGACCCCGCCGCCGACGAGGGGGCGTTCGGGGCCGGCATCGAGCTGGAGTGAGGGCCGTCAGGTCCCACGAGGACGCGTCCGCCCGCCGGACACCGGACGGACGCGGTGACGCGTGCTACCCGCCGAGGGGCGGTACCTCGTCGGCGGCCCAGAGGCCGGCGCCGAGCACGACCGTGCCCCCGACGGCGACCGCCGCCGTCGCCACCAGCGCCGCGTGGCTCAGGTCGGGCTCGCCCGCGAGCAGCGGGACGAGCAGCCGGACGTCGAGCGCGACCACCGCCAGCGCAGCCGCCGCGTCGACGACCAGGTCGACGGCGGTGTCGTCCCAGCCGTAGTGGACCAGCACTGGCTCGAGGTCGAACCACCGGCCCACGACGCGGGCGAGGAGCTCGATGACCTCCCAGAAGACGCCCAGCGCCAGCGTGAGGCCGACGGTGACGGCGCCGACCCGGGCGTCGAGGCTCACGACGGCGGCGGCATAGACGAGCGCGGCGACCAGGCCGCCGGAGACGGCGTGGGTCAGGTGGTCCCACCACCAGACCGTCTCGTAGGGGCCGAGCATCCCGTAGGTGTGCAGCAGCGCCGCCACGCCGACCCACGCGGCGAACCCGGGGCCGACGGGCGTCCGGAGCGTCAGCGCCACGGCGACCAGCGCCACCGCCAGCGAGCCGCCGCCGTTGACGACCGCTGCGAACGCCCGGCGTCTGACAGCCGCCAGGACGGTCAGCGCCTGTCCGCCGACGAGCGCGGCCACGGCGACCGCCGGAAGCCAGTCCATGCGTCGCTCGGTGGGGGGTCGGTCCGGGGGCTCAAGTCTCTGACGCCCTCACGGAGCCGACCCGCGGCGGTACCGCTCGGGGACCACCGCGACGACCCGCCGGGGGAGCACGGGGACGAGGAGACCGCCGACCAGCCGCGCCGCCAGGTCCGGGAGCCGCTTGCGGACGGCGGCGTAGGTCGTGGCCACGGCCAGCGCGGCGACCACGACGGAGACGAACGGCCCGTCGAGCGCCACCACCAGCGGCACCGCCAGCACCGCCGCCAGCGCCAGGTCGCCCGGCGAGCCGTCGTAGCCCACCCACCGGCGGGGTTCGAGCCACCGGCCCCGGTGGTGGTCGTAGACCGCCCGGTCGGAGGTGCCCCGCCAGGGCCGCAGCTCCAGCCCGCCGCCGAACACGTCGGCGACGCTGTGTGCCGCCGCGGCCAGCAGACCGACGGCGACGGCGACGGTGGCGCCGGCCGGCACGGCGACGGCCAGACCGACGGCGGGTACGGCCAGCGCCGCGTAGTAGACCGGGAAGTGCAGCGTCTTCCGGTGGCCGGCGTACATGTCCAGGTCGGGGAGGACGCCGCCGACCAGGCCCGCGACCACCGCGACTGGGGCGAACTCGGGCGCCACCGCTCCGGCGGCGACCCCGAGCGCCATCCCCGCCAGCGCGTGGGTGGGCAGCATCATGGCTATCCCGGGTAGTGGACTGGGGGGAATGAACCTGTCGGGGCCACGGCGCCGTGGTCGTGGTTCTGACACGGGGTCGGTCCCCGAACGCGTCCCCCGCCCCGTCCGCTCGGGAACCGAGCCCCCGGTTTTAGGCGTCCGGGCGCCCATCCGTCTCCATGGCACCGATCCGCCGGCTGGTCGTCGACGTGCTGAAGCCTCACGACCCCTCAATGGTGGAGTTCACCGGGCGCGTCGGCGACCTCGACAGCGTCGCCGCCGCGGGCGCCTCGCTGGTCGAACTCGACCGGGAGGTCCAGAACCTCGTTCTCACCGTGGAGGGCGAGGCCGTCGACGACGGGGCCGTCGAGGACGCCGTCGAGAGCCTCGGTGGCACCGTCCACTCGGTCGATGAGGTGAGCGTCGGCGACCGCGTGGTCGAGCCGGGGTCGACCCCGCAGGACCGTTGACCCGCCGTGGCGCTCTCGCCGGGCCGCCTCCTCGACCTGCTCGCCAAGCCCGAGGTCCGGGCCATCGCCAGGCGGTACTTCATCTCCAACGGCTTCGACGGCACGCTGACCTGCATCGGCGTCGTCCTGGGCGCGGTGCTGTCGGGCGTCCCCGACGGTCTCACGGTCGTCAAGATCGGCCTGGGCGCCGCCGTCGGCCTGGGCACGTCGGCGGTCTGGAGCGTCTGGGAGATCGAGCGCGCCGAGACCCGCGCCGAGATCCGCCGGCTGGAGCGCGCGATGCTGACGGACCTGGACGACACCCGCATCCAGCGCCAGCAGAGCGGGGCCCGGCTGGTCCACGCCGTCAGCAGCGGCATGGGTCCCGTCGTCGGCGTGCTCGTGCCGCTGTCGCCGTTCCTGTTCGAGGGGAGCGTGTTCTCGCTGACCGGGGCCGCGGTGGCGTCGGTGGCGCTCGGCGTCGGGGTGCTCGGGACGTTCGGCGCCTACATGGGGTCGATCTCCGGCCAGCGGTGGTGGGTGGCGGCGGCGCGGATGGGGCTGGCGGGGCTGGTGGTGGCGGGGCTGAACATCCTGCTGCCGTCGTGAGGAGTCAGTCCTCCGAGTCCTCATCGTCGGTGAACAGGGCCTCCGGGCGTCGATGCCCACGACGTTCGATCGTCGACGTTCGAGAGACGGGGCACGTATCTTCCATCCTGGACCTGAGTGCGTTTCTCCACCCCGTCAACACGGACTCGGCCGGTTGGTTCGTCCTCTCCAGGCCGACCAGGCTAGTGTTTGCCCACACTACAATTTAAGACCGAGGGGCTCCTCGGTCCCGGGTATGGGTAGCGAGAGCGTCGACTCGGAGAGCAAGGTGTCGGGGAATCAGGCGAACATTCCCGCCCACATCCGCCGGGAGCTCGACATCGACGACGGCGACAAACTCCGCTGGCACGTCGAAGACGACGGGACGCTCCGCGTGCAGGTCGTCCAGCAGCGCAGCGGCACGTTCGATGACTTCGACGGCTACGTCGGAGATCGGGAGATCGAGGCCGAGAGCGAACACGACGCGTGGGGCGTCGACGTCGGATAGATGCCGCGTGCACTCGTCGATACGACGGTCCTCTTCGCGGCGGCGTACCGCCGCGACAGCGCGCACGACGACGCCCTCCCGATTCTCCGAGGTATCGACACCGGGGAGCTCCCGGAAGCGGTGATCCCCGATTACGTGCTCGCGGAGACGCTGAACGGGCTGACGACGCACGCAGGCCACGACGCCGCGACGGACTTCCTCGAGCGGCTCGAAGAGAACACCCGCTTCCACGTCGACTCCCTGACCGCAGACGAGTTCGCCACGACGAAATCGCTCTTCCGCCAGTACGAGCGGTTCTCCTTCGTCGACGCCGCGATCGTCGCGTACATGCAGGTGCAAGGCCTCGGATACCTCTACGCGTTCGACGACGACTTCGACGTCGCCGAGGACGTCTATCGGCTAGATACGGCGAGTAACCCGTATCAGCCGGAGTGAGCGGCCAGTCCGGGGGTCCTGCGTGGCCATCGATGGACGAGCGCGAGGTGAGGGTGGTCGCCAGGAGAGGCGGGGCCACAGCGGGGCCCTAGTCCCCGAACATCTG
>CAYWNQ010000129.1:0-6456 GCA_964459695.1 uncultured Halobacteriales archaeon
CGACTGGCCGGGAGCGGCGCTCGGGCCGCGACCCGGGGAAGGGCAGGCCTGCGGTGGGTGGGACTGAAAGGGGCGAGGCGCTGGACGAAGGCCGGCGACGCAAGCACTGCAGGCCGACCGAAGGGAGGCCGAAGCGCGCAGCGAGCGCACCGAGTCCAGCGCCTCGGGGCTTTCCGGCGGGATCCTAGGGTCAAGCACGAGGGGCGGATGCTGTTGGGGCGGTCGAGCCTGTGCATCCAGTCCAGCGCCTCGGGGCGTTCCAGCGGTATGGAGCGGTCCAACACGAGCATGCTGTCCAGCGCACCATCCACCCGGCGCAAACGACAACTACCTCCCCCGAGAACCACGCGTCGATGCCCATCTCGGAGGACGAGTGGGACGAGGGCCGCACCGCTGCCGCCGAGCGCGTCGACAGCACCGTGAAGGAGCGGCTCCTGGAGTTCCTCGAGCTCAACGCCGGCAAGGCCTACACCGCCGACGAGCTGGCGGGCGTCTACGCCCGGGAGGTGGCCGGCGAGGCCATCGCGGGCGAGGACCCCGACGGCCCCCACCTGGCCGCGCCCGACGCCGGCGTCCTGACCCGGCTGCTCGGGCGCGTCGGCGGCAGCATCTTCCGGCGCAGCGGGCGGGTCAGCCGGGCGCTGGACGAGCTCGCCGAGACCGAGCACGTCGAGACCAAGACCGTCGAGACCATCGACGGCGAGCGCACCTACTACCGGGTCCCCGAGGAGGAGTAGGGCTCACAGCGCCAGCTCGGTCGACGGGTCGTCGAGCTCCCAGAGCAGCTCCGGGAGGAACGCGTCGAGTTCGTCGATGACCCGGCGCTCGCTGACGTCCAGCCCGTCGCAGTGCTCGCGGGCCGACTCGCGGACGTCGACGTGGATGTCGCCGTCCTCGACGGTGACGGCCAGAGGGAACACCGAGCACCGCGTGGGCTTCCAGTCGTGCTCGGCCTGGAGCGCACACAGGCCGTCCTCCCGGAGGAAGAAGCACGCCTCGCCGTCGGCGTCGGCGTGGCCGTGGCCCTCGGCCTTGGACTCGCGGGGCACGAAGTCCGCCCCGCGGAACCGCGTGGTCGCCTCGCTCAGGTCCTCCCGGGCGGCCAGTTCGAGGAGGTCCTGCTCGTACAGCAACACGCCGTGGTGACAGCACCACGAGCAGTCGTCGACGCACTCGAAGGTCAGCGCCGGGTCGAAGTCGACGACCGCCTCCCTGCCGGGGTGGACCTCCACGCGCCGGCCCTGGGCCTCGCTCACGGCGCGACTCTCGGAGCCGCTGGCCCAAATGGCCTTCGACCCGCCACCGGACAGGCTCAAACCGTCGTTTGAGCCTGGTGGTAGGTTTATTCGGTCGGCGGACCAGGTGTCACGGGACCGACGACGATGAGGGAGTACCTGCTGTCCTCTGTGGACCGGAGCCAGTCGTTCGCCGGCGGCCTGAGCACGGTCGACCTCACCGGCGAGGAGGCCGACACCTTCTTCGACGCGCTGGCCTCCGCGACGACCCGCGAGCTGCTGGACACGCTCTACGACGAGCCGGCCACCGCCAGCGAGCTCGCCGACGACTCCGAGACCTCCCTCCAGAACGTCCACTACCACCTGGAGAAGCTCGAGGCCGCCGACCTGATCGAACCGGTCGACGTGGTGTACTCCTCGCGGGGCCGGGAGGTGAACGTCTACGGCCCGACGAACCGCGCCATCGTGCTGGTGACTGGTGAGTCCTCGCTGGTCGGCGACGTCAAGACCGCCATCGCGCGGTTCGTGGGGGTCGTGGCCGTGCTCGCTGTCGGTGCACTGTTGGTCCAGTCGCTGCTCGTCGGCGGGTCGCTGGTGGACCTCGGTGGCCCGGGGCCGGCCCCCACGGGCGACGACGCCCCGGCGCCGGCGCCCACGCCGACGGGCGACTACCAGGTCGCCGGCGGGGGCGGCGGGAACCTCTCGGACGAGGCGGTCGACCAGGGGGGCCCGACCGCCGTCGACGACGGCGAGACACGGGTCCCGACGAGCGGCACCGCCGTGAACCGGTCGCTGAACGGCACCGCGACGCCGACGGCCCCGCCCGACGTGGCGGGCGGGAACGCGACCACGACGCCAACCCAGACACCGCCGGTGGCACCCACCCCGACGCCCGGCTGAGGGCGGGGGAACCGAACGCCTACCCGTACTCCCGCCAGCGGTTGCCGCAGTCCGTGCACTTGAAGAACCGGGTCGGCGGCTCGTCGGCGGCGCCGGTCTGCTTGATGGTGTACCACGCCTCGCCGTGGCCGCAGTCCTCGCAGGTCACGTCCGACGCGGTCGGCTTGCCCTCGAAGTCGGCGCCCTCCTCGGTCTCGACGACGTCGTCGTCGGTCTGCTCGGCGGTCGAGGCGTAGGCCTCCGAGAGCCCCGCGTCCTTTGCCTGGGTCGCACCGCAGGACGCACACACCATCTCGTCGCCGTCGGCGTGCATCATCGAGCCGCAGTCGTCGCAGAACTGCATGTCCCGGCTGGGGGGCGTCGCGATGAAAAGTGCCGCGGCTACTCGTCGGGGTCGCGGATGTCCGTGGCGCCGATCTTCCGGCGCTCGGCCACGACGGGGCAGTTCACGACGCGGAAGTGGTCCATGTCCACCAGCTCGAGGATCTCTGTGCCGTCGTTGGTGCAGGTGGCGTTCGGGGGATCGGCGAAGTGCTCGCAGCGCTCGCAGTACTTCCGCTTGGGGACGACGACCTCCTCGGAGGTGCCGGCGGCGGTCGGCGCGTCGCCGTCCTGCAGCCCGGCCCGGACCGCGTCCTCGTCGACCTCGCCGACCTCGACCTCGGTGAACGGGTCGTCGGGCACCTCCTCGTCGTCCCACTCCTCGGGGGGTTCGACCCCGCGGGAGGGGTCTCCCTCGGGCGGGTCACTCATCGGAGGCCCTCCGGGCGCGTCCCATCACGCCGACGGTGTGGTGAGACGTGCATAAGCGTTGGCGTCGTTCTACCGGATCTTCCGCACGTCGCTGATGTCGAAGCCGGCGTCGCCGATCTCGGTCTCGAACCGCACGATGTTCTCCTCCTCGATGCGGGCCAGCACGCCGCGGAACTGCCGGACGACCATCGTCCGGGCCCGGGTGGAGCCGCCGGACTCCCACTCGAACAGCAGCGTCCCGTCGGCGGCGTCGACCAGCTGGCCGTGGCGCTCGCTGGGCAGGGTCTCGTGGTTGAGGTGGGCCATGATGACGCAGTCCCAGTCGAAGGCGGCCCGCGAGAGCCCCTTGAGCAGCTGGGTGAGGTCGTACCAGGAGACGTCCTCGCTGGAGGCGGTGATGAGGTCCGTCAGCGAGTCGATGGCGACGAGGTTCTCGCTGGCGTGCTCGGTCAGGCGGGCACCGAGGGCCTCCGGGACGCTGGTCCGGTCGTCGTCGGCCCCCAGTTCCGAGATGGAGGCCGTCCGGGTGGCGTACCACTCCCGTGGGACCGGACTCAGCCGGAAGTACTCGGTGGCGAGGTCGTGGAACCGGATCGACTCGAACCCCCCGTCGACGACGTCGTCGTCCAGCGCGTGGTACATCTCCTGGCGGACCTGCTGCTCCGCCGAGGCGAACGAGACGTAGTGGACCTCCGGCGGCGTCTCGGCGCCGGGCGCCGGGTCGCCGTAGTAGAGGTCGAACAGCTCCGGGTCGCCGTTCGAGAGGGCGTTCATCAGCGCCGAGGTGTAGATGAACTCCCGGGCACCGGCCCCCGCCTCGCCGGAGAGCAGCACCACGCTGCCGGGCGGGACGCCACCGCCGATGGTGGTGTCGAGCTGCCGGATGCCGAAGGGGATGCGGTCCATACCCGGGCTTGCGACCCGGCTCGCTTAAATGTCCGTCCCGGGTTCGGCCTCGAAAGTCCCGGCGGCGGGGCCGTCGACCTCGACCCGGGCACCGGCGTTGCGGGGGGCGACCACGGCGACCCGGCCGTCGACGCCCGCCGCGGCGAGGGCCGCCCGTCCGGCCTCGCGGGCCCCCGACGCCCTGTCGGCGTCGGTGACGCCGTAGACCGCCGGCCCCCAGGAGGACTGACCCACGCCGGCGACCGGGCCGTCCCGGAGCTCGGCGACCAGCTCGCCGGCCGGCGGCCGGTAGACGCCGCCCTGGGCGTCGGCGTACCACGCGCCGTTGCGCCGGTCGAACGCCGCCAGCGCGCTCCCGAACGCCGCCTGCCGGCCCTCGGTGGCCGCCGGCAGGAGCCGGCGGACGAGCAGCCCGGCGAGTTCGTCGGCGACGCCGGGGTCGGCGTCGCCCACCACCGACCGCATCGCCTCGTCCTCGCCGTCGCCGTTGCGGCCCGGCTCGGCCTCGGGGACCACGAGCAGGAACCGCCAGTCGTCGGGCAGCTCCCGGCGGGCCATCACGGGCGGCACGTCCCAGGCGCCGTCCGGGGGCCGCTCGGCGGTGAACCGCTCGGTCGGGTGGCCGGCGTCGACCACCAGGCCGCCGCGGCGGAACGCCGCCACGCCGACCCCCGACCGACCGCCGCGACCGAGCTGTGGCGCGAACTCCCGGACCGCCGGGTCGCGGCCGTGGGCCCGTGCGACCGCCGACAGGGTCGCCAGCGCCGTCGCCGTCCCGCTTCCCAGGCCGACGTGGCGCGGCAGCTCCTCGTGGACGGTCAGCGCCGCGCCCGGCAGGTCCAGCAGGTCACAGACCCGGGCGGCGTACTCCCCCACGAGGGAGTCCCCGGGCGCGGGCCGGACGGTCCCGGCTGGCTCGGCGGTCACCGACACCGCCGGCCGGGCGAGCGCCACGCCGACGCCGCCGTAGAGCCGTTCGCGGGCCAGCGAGAGGTTCAGGAAGCCGGCGTGGAGCCGGGCGCCGGCGGTGACGGTGACGCGACGGCACTCTCCGTCGCCGTCGGCGTCCCCGTCGCCGGTGGGACCACTGCCCCGTCCGGCGCCGTCGCCCGGGTGCATGCTCGACCGTGGCGTCGCCACCTCCATCCGGCTTTCGGCGGTGGCAACTACCGAATCGCCGGACGGCGCCCCGGCGGCGTCCCGCGGCTCGGGCCGGAGGAAAAGGCATATTCATCGGCGCCCGTACCCCGGAGTATGAGCACGCCGCCGGAGGAGTACTACACAGAGGAACGCTGGCAGAACTGGCTCGACCGCCTCCGGGAGACCGACATCGACCCCGAGGACGAGGACTCCGCGCGGTTGCTCCTGAACCTCCAGGACGACGCCGCCATCGCGGTGGCCAAGATCGTCTCGGACTACGAGGACGGCATTCTCGACGAGGAGGCCACGCTCGACGAACTGACGTCGGTGCGGGAGATCGTCCTCACCGAGGTCTCGTTCGGCGACGACGAGAAGGCGATGCTGATCGACGGCGTCCAGACGTCGCTGGTCTGTGTCTTCTACGCCGCCGAGGAGTACGTCGCCGGCGGCCCCGCCGACGAGGGGTCCGTCGAGGAGTACGTCCGCGCCGCCCGCGACGCCGAGGCCGAGGACGACCTCGACGCCGCGGTGGGGTTCTGCGCCCAGGCCGGCACGCTGCTGTTCGACGGCGCCGACCTCGACATGGCCGTCGTCGACGACCTGGAGTACGGACTGGTCGCCGAGTGGGTCAACGGGCTGGACTCGCTGCAGACGGCGCTGGCCGATCCCGAGGTCGTCGAGGAAGACGACGAGGCGGCGTAGCTCGCGAGTCGGAGCAATAGTTTTTACCTGCCGACCGTCTGCGACCTGTTATGCGCCTGTGGACCGACCGGCGCGGCCAGGCCATCCAGGTCGGTGCCATCATCCTGTTCGGCTTCCTTGTCCTCTCGTTCGCCAGCTACCAGGCCTACCTCGTCCCCCAGCAGAACGCCCAGGTAGAGTTCGACCACAACCAGGAGGTTCAGGAGGACCTGTCGAAGCTTCGCGCGACCATCGTCGAGGCCTCCTACCCCCAGCAGTCCGCAGTGGTGACGGTGGACATGGGGACGGGCTACCCGGCGCGGCTGATCGCCCAGAACCCGCCACCGACCAGCGGGTCGTTGCGGACGTCCGAACCCGGGTCGATGACCGTCGACGGCGCGAGCGACGTCTGTGCGGGTGAGGACACGACTCGCTCGCTCACCTACGAGCCGAACTACAACGCCTACGACGGGCCCTCGTCCGTGTACGAGAACACCGTCCTGTTCAACAGCCAGGACGGCGGCGAATCGAACCTCACGGGCCAGAGCCTCGTGTTCCCCCAGGAGGGTGTCGTCAACCTCGTCGCGCTGCGTGGGGACGTCGACAGGACGACGGGCTCCACGGTGACCCTGGACGTCGTCTCCGGCGAGTCCCGGTGGACCGAGGATGTCCAGGACCCGACGGTCACGGTCCCGACGACCGTCAGCGAGGACAGCTGGGAGGAGGTGATTCCATCGCCCGTCTCTGATGATGACATCAGCGTCACCGGTGGCAATCTCGAGGTCGAATTGACGGGGTCGTACGACGTCGTTTGCACCCCCGTCGGGCTGGGGGCGCCCCC
>CAYWNQ010000130.1:0-6420 GCA_964459695.1 uncultured Halobacteriales archaeon
CCGGCGATGATCTGGTCGGCGCGGAACTCGATGCAGACGACCGCGAACAGCCCGGCCAGCACCGTGCTGGCGAGCACGCCACCGAGGAACGCCAGCCAGAGGTTGCCCGTGAGGTCCATCGCGTAGACGGCGCTGAACGCCGAGATGATGAGCAGGCCCTCCAGCCCGATGTTGATGACCCCGCTCTTCTCCGAGAAGATGCCGCCCAGCGCGGCGAGCGTGATGGGCACCGACAGCCGGAGCGCCGACGCGACCGTCCCGGAGGCGAAGATGGCACCCGACAGCGTCCCGGCGACCGTGTCGGGGAACGCCAGTCCCAGCAGCCCGACGACCGCCAGCACCGCCGTCGTCACGACGGCGACGCCCGACCGGTAGCCCAACTCGACCGGGCCCACGCGGGTCACCGCCGCTCACCCCCGTCGTCGTCCGTGGCCCCGTCCGGGCGCCCGCCGTCGGCGGCGACGGTCCCGCCGGTCTCGCCCTCGGGCTCGGGCGGCACCAGCCGGCGGCCGACCAGCCGGAAGAACTCCGGCATCGCGACGAACAGGATGATGAGGCCCCGGAGGACCCCGACCAGCTCGGGGGGGACGTTCGTACCGAGCTGGACCACGTTCGTGCCCGACTTGAGGATGCCGAACAGGAAGGCTGCGAACCCCACCCCGAGGGGGTTGTTGCCGGCCAGGATGGCGACGGTGATGCCGTCGAAGCCGTAGGAGGGCACGCTGACCTGGAAGTTGCCCAGGATCATGAGCACGTAGACCGCGCCGGCGACGCCGCCCAGCGCGCCCGAGAGGCTCATGCTCGCGACGACCGTCCGGCGGGCGTCGACGCCGCCGTACTCCGCGGCGGCGGGCTGGCGGCCGCTGGCCCGCAGGTCGTAGCCGAAGCTCGTGCGCTCGAGCAGGAGGTAGACCCCGACGATCGCGACCAGGCCCACCACCAGCGCCACCAGCGAGAAGCTGAACCGGCCGCCGAACAGCACCGGGGGGAACTGGGCGTACTCCGGCAGCGGGACGGTCTGGTTGGCCGGGCTCGTCGGGTCCTTGAACACCGCCCGGACGAGGTAGAGCACCACCCCGGTCGCGATGAAGTTCAGCATGATGGTGGTGATGACCTCGTTGGCGTCGGCGTAGGCCTTGAGCGCCCCCGGCACGGCGCCGTAGAGGCCGCCGACGGCGGCGCCGACGGCGATGCCGAACGGAACGAGCAGGAGGGTGCCGGCGACGCCGGAGACCAGCGGCGACACCTCCAGCACGGCGACCGCCGTCGCCAGCGCGCCGACGACCATCTGGCCCTGCGTCCCGATGTTGAAGATGCCGGCGCGGAACGCCAGGGCGACCGAGAGCCCCGTGAAGACCAGCACCGTCGTCTCCCGGAGCGTGACGGCGACCTGCCCGTTGAGGGGGTCCCACCCCGGCGAGAGGGGGTCGCCGAGCGCACCCAGGAACAGGGCGTCGAACGTCGCCACGGGGTCGTAGCAGAACCCGACGGCGAACAGCTGGGGCACGGCGACGCGGGGCAGCAGGGGGAGCCGGACGACCGGGGTGGGGTGGGTCAGGACGAACGCCGCCGTCCCGCAGCTCGTCATCCGGCCGGCGGCCAGGACCAGCACCGTCCCGACGAGGACGGCCAGCACGAGCGAGGCGAGGCTGATGAGCGCGCGCTCGACGCCGGAGGCGCGGACGAGCCGCCGGAGCAGTCGGCGGGCCCGCTCGCGCCAGCTCACTGGCCACCGCCCCCGTCGGACGCCGGGTCGACCGGCTCGGCGCGGGGGACGTCCGCCGGTCGCTCGCCGGCCATCAGCAGCCCGAGCTGCTCGTCGGTGACGCGGTCCGGGTCGACCGTCTCGACGAACTCCCCGTCGTGGACCACCGCCAGCCGGTCCGACAGCGACGTGACCTCGTCGAGCTTCGAGGAGACCAGCAGGACGCAGCCGCCGGCGGCCCGGAGGTCGAGGAGGCGCTGGTGGACGAACTCGATGGAACCGACGTCGACGCCGCGGGTCGGCTGGGCCGCGACCAGCAGTCCCGGGTCGCGCTCGAGCTCCCGGCCCACCACGAACTTCTGCTGGTTGCCGCCGGACAGCGACCTGGCGCCGGCGGCCGGGTCGGGGGGCCGGACGTCGTACTCCTCGACGATCGTCCCGGCGTGGTCTCGGGCCCGGCCCCAGTCGATCCAGCCACGCCGGGCGAACGGGGCGGCGTGCTGGGCGCCGAGCACCCCGTTCTGGACGAGGTCGAAGTCCATCACGACCCCCCGGGCCTGGCGGTCCTCCGGGATGTAGGACAGCCCGGCGCGGATGCGCTCGCGGCGGGACCAGTCGGCGACGTCCGAGCCGCGGAACCGGATGCGACCGGCGTCGGGCTGGCGGAGCCCGGTGACGGCCTCGACCAGCTCGGACTGGCCGTTGCCGTCCACGCCGGCGACGCCGAGTATCTCGCCCTCGCGCACCGCGAACGAGACGTCGTCGACGGCCCGCACCCCGCGGTCGTCGGTGACCGCGAGGTCGGCGACCGACAGCACGGTCTCGCCGCGGTCGACCGGCGGCCGGTCGACGTCGAGCAGCACCTCCCGGCCGACCATCAGCTCGGCGAGCTCCGCGCGGGTGGTCGCGCCCGCGTCGACGGTCCCGACGTTCCGGCCGTCCCGGAGGACGGTGATGCGGTCGGCGGCGGCCATCGCCTCGCCCAGCTTGTGGGTGATGAACACGATGGTCTTGCCGCCGGCCGTCAGCTCGGCGAACACCTCGAACAGGTCCTCGACCTCCTGGGGGGTCAGCACCGCCGTCGGCTCGTCCAGGACGAGGACGTCGGCGCCGCGGTACAGCGCCTTCAGGATCTCGACCCGCTGCTGGACGCCGACGGAGACGTCCTCGACGGCGGCTTCGGGGTCGATGTCGAATCCGTACCGCTCGCTCAGCTCCACGACCTCCCGGCGGGCCCGGTCGCGGTCGACGGCCAGCCCGGCGAGCCGCCGGGGTTCGTGGCCGAGGGTGATGTTCTCGGTCACGGTCATCGGATCCACGAGCATGAAATGCTGGTGGATCATGCCCACACCGGCGTCGATCGCGTCAGCGGGCGTCCCGAACGACCGCTCGGCGCCGTCGACGACCACCGTCCCCTCCTCGGGCTCGTACAGGCCATAGAGGACGTTCACCAGCGTCGTCTTGCCGGCGCCGTTCTCGCCGAGCAGCGCGTGGACGGTCCCTTGCTCGACCGTGAGGTCGACCTCGTCGTTGGCGACGACGCCCGGGAACCGCTTGGTGATGGAGCGCAGCTCGACTGCGGGGTCGCTCATGTGGGGTGGCGGACGCCGGTGTCAGGCGTTGCTCGGGTCGGTCGGCACCGAGATGTCGCCGTCGATGATCGACTGCCTCGAGGTGGCGATGGCGTCCTGCAGGTCGCCCGGTATCTCCGAGCCGAGCTGCTGGCCGTAGACGATGTCCACGCCCTCGGCCTCCAGCCCCAGCGAGACGACGGAGCCGCCCTCGAACGAGCCCTCGACCACCGCCTCGATGGCGTTGAACACCGCCGTGTCGACGCGCTTGACCATGCTCGCGAGGATGACGTCCTGGTAGGAGGACTTGGTCACCGACTGGTCGCGGTCGACGCCGATGGCGAACCGGCCCCGCTCCTGGGCGGCCTGGAACACGCCGGTGCCAGTGTTGCCCGCGGCGTGGTAGACGATGTCGGCGCCGTCGTTGTACATCGACAGCGCCGCCTCCCTGCCGCCGGAGGTGTCGTTGAAGTCGCCCACGTAGTTCGTCAGGATATCGACGCCGTCGTCGGCGTACTCGACCCCCGCGGTGAAGCCGGCCTCGAACTTCTTGATGAGGTCGGACTCGACGCCGCCGACGAACCCGACGCTGGTCGAGCCGCCGTCGGTGCTCCCCGCTCCGGCCTGGAACTCCTGGGTGGTCAGCGTGCCGGCGAGCTGGCCGACGAGGAACGAGCCTTCGTGCTCCTTGAACGTGTAGTTGGCCACGTTGGGCGCGTCGACGACGCTGTCGACGAGCATGAACGACTGGTCCGGGAAGTTCGAGGACGTCTGCTGCAGGGCGTCGGTCTGGAGGAACCCGATGCAGCAGACCAGGTCGTAGTCCGGGTCGGTCGCGCTCGCGAGCTGGCGCTGGAAGGTCCCGAACTCCGAGACCGCCTCGGGCTGGACCTGGTTGTACGCGACGCCGTACTCCTCCTCGGCCTGGAACAGCCCCTGCTGGGCCTGGTCGTTGAACGAGCCGTCGCCCAGCCCGCCGGTCGCGTACACCATGCCCACCTGGGTCGGCCCGGGGGTCGGCGTCGCCGTCGCCTCCTCCGTCGGCGTCGCGCCGTCGCCCTCGTCGGCCTCCGTGGGCGTCGCCGTCGGCGTCTCGGTCGCACTCGGTCCACCCGTACACCCCGCGAGGCCCACGATGCCCGCGGCCCCGGCACCCTTGATCACGTCCCGCCTGTCAAAACCCATGGGCTCGGGGCGGCCCCACCGCCATTAAATCTACCGCCGGCCCTCAGCCCATCGGCCCCATCGTCGCCGTGAACGTCGCCGGCGCGTCGCTCTCGTTGCGGGCGCCGTGGGGCCGCCCGCGCTCGTGGCCGACGACGGCCGGCGCCGAGACGGCGGTCTCCTCGCCGCCGCTGGCGACGACCAGGTCGCCCTCGAGGACGTGGAAGACGTTGGTCTGGTTTGCGTGCTCGTGTGGCGCCAGCTCGGCACCGGGCCCGAGCGCGAACGCCTTCACCAGGAGGTCCTCGGTCACGAACAGTTCGCGGGTCAGCACCTCGCCCGCGTCGGGGTCGAGGTCGACGTGGCGGTCCATGCGTCGGCCGTGGGCCCGACGGCCCTTAGCTCCCGGTCTCGCACAACGCCTATCCGGTAGCGGGTCCCACTGGCGACGATGCCGACGGCGCTACACGAGGGCGTCTTCCACCTGGCGCTCCGCGGCGTCAACGCCTACGTCGTCGACGAGGCCGCCGTCCCGGCGGCCCCGGGCGACGAGCTCGTCCTGATCGACGCCGGCACGCCCCTCGCCGGCGGTGCGGTGCGGGCCGGCCTGGCCGACCTGGGCCACCGCCCCGCCGACGTCGACCGCGTGCTCCTGACCCACTTCGACGTCGACCACGCCGGCGGGCTCGCCCGGCTGGGCGCCGCGCCGCCGGTCCACGCCCACCTCGTCGACGGCGGCGTCCTCGTGCGGGAGCGCGCGCCGGACCGGTCGCTGAAGGGACTCACCCAGCGGCTGCTCCGCCCCGCGGTCCGACCCCCGCCCGGCGAGCTGGCGACGGTGACGGACGGCGAGGCCGTGGGCGGCTTCGAGGTGGTCGCCACGCCCGGGCACACGCCCGGCCACCTCGCGTTCGTCCACGAGGCCGCGTCGGCGGCGTTCGTCGGCGACCTCGTCGTCGCGAGCGACGGCGAGCTGGCACCGTCGCCGTGGTACCTCAGCCACGACGCGGACCGGGTGCGGCGGTCTATCCGCGAGTTCGCCGGGCGCGTCCCGCCGGTCGACGTGATCGCGATGGGCCACGGCGACCCGGTGACCCACGACGGCGGCGACGCGCTGGCGGCGCTGGCCGCCCGGGCCTAGACCAGCTCCTCGGCGACCGTCGCGGCGTCCAGCAGCTCGGGGTCGACGATGTGGCCGGCCTGGGCCAGCGCGAACTCCGGCAGCGACTCGCGGGCGTAGACCACCACGCGGACGGCCGGATTGAGGTCCCGCGCGATGGGGATGGCGGTCGCGAGGCCGGCGTCGGTCAGCACGAAGACGTCCGCGTCGACGATGCCGGCCTCCTCGAGGTCGGGCCGGGAGGCCGTCCCCTCGGCCCGCGCGACGTCGACGCCCGCCGACTCGAGCGCGGCGGCGAGCCCGTCCGGGTCGTCGCCGGCGACGACGACCTCACTCATACTCGATGGTCGCGGGGGGCTTGTGGGTCACGTCGTAGACGACCCGCGCGACGTCGTCCTGCTGGCCCGTGATGCGACTCTGGATGCGCTGGAGGGTGTCCCAGTCGAGCTCCTGGGCCCGGGCGGTCATGCCGTCGCGGCTCTCGACGCTCCGGACCGCCACGACCCAGCCGTGGACCCGGTTGTCGCCCTTGACCCCCGTGGCCTTCCCCAGCACCGCGGCGAACGCCTGCCACGGGTCGTGGGCCCCGAGCTCGTCCTCGACGACGTGGGTCGCCTCGCGGGCGACCGCGAGCTTCTCGGCGGTCACCTCCCCGAGGATGCGGACCGCCAGCCCCGGCCCGGGGAACGGCATGCGCTCGGAGACGACCTCGTCGAGGCCGAGGTGGCGGGCCACCTCCCTGACCTCGTCCTTGTAGAGGTCGGCCATCGGCTCGACGATGCCCTCGAAGTCGACGGCCTCGGGCAGCCCGCCGACGTTGTGGTGGGACTTGATGGTGCCCTCGGACTCGATGCGGTCCG
>CAYWNQ010000131.1:0-6364 GCA_964459695.1 uncultured Halobacteriales archaeon
CGACTGGCCGGGAGCGGCGCTCGGGCCGCGACCCGGGGAAAGGCAGGCCTGCGGTCGTGCGGGAGTGAGCGAACCGCAGGTTCGCGAACGTCGAGAGACGCGCAGCGTCTCTCGGGACTGAAAGGGGCGAGGCGCTGGACGCGGTCGCACGCCACGCTCCAACCCCCGGAGAACGGCGAGGGGGCACGGGATTTAACCGCGCAGACCCCCTACCCGCCCGGCACGTGAGCACGCGAACGAGCGCCCTGGACGCAGTCGTGTTCGGCGTCGACGTCCAGAGCGGCGACGTCAGGGGGTCGGCCCCCTCGTACGCGCTGGTGGCCTTCGACGGCGAGCACGTCGACCGCGACGTCGTCTCCCGGCGCAAGCTCCGGCGGCTGGTCGACCGCGAGGAGCCCGCCATCCTGGCGACGGACAACGTCTACGAGCTGGCCGAGGACTCGGACGAACTCGTGCACCTGCTGGCCGACCTGCCCGCCGAGACCCGGCTCGTCCAGGTGACCGGCGCCGAGCAGCCCGAGCCGCTGTCGCGGGTGGCCAACCGCCACGGGGTCCCGTACGGCTCGGACCCGATGGCCGAGGCCGAGGCCGCCGCGCGGCTCGCGGCGCGCAACGTGGGCCAGGTGGTGTCGGCGTTCACCGACGTGACGCGGGTGAAGGTCTCGCGGGGGCGCTCGACGGGCGGCGGCGGGTGGTCCGAGGACCGCTACACCCGGCGCATCCACGGCAACGTCCAGGCCGCCGCCCGCGAGGTCGAGAGCGACCTCGAGGACGCCGGCCTCGAGTACGAGCGCGAGGCGACCGAGAAGTACGGCGGCCTCTCGCGGGCGGTGTTCCGGGTCCAGGCGCCACCCGGGGAGCTGCCGGTGTCGTCGCGACGCTCGGGCGACGTCCGGGTGGAGGTCGAGCGCGAGCGACGGGACGGCATCGAGTTCGGTCCGCTGGCCAAGCGCCGCGACCACGTCGTCGTGGGCATCGACCCCGGCACCACCACCGCCGTCGCCGTGCTGGACCTGGACGGCACCGTGCTCGACACCCTCTCGACGCGGACCGCCGACACCGCCGCGGTGACCGAGTGGCTCGTCGAGCGCGGGCGCCCGCTACTGGTGGCCGCCGACGTGACGCCGATGCCCGAGACCGTCGAGAAGTTCCGCCGCAGCTTCGACGCGGCGGGCTGGACGCCCGACACCGACCTGCCGGTCGACGACAAGCTCCACCGGACCCGCGACGTGGCCTACGACGACGACCACGAGCGCGACGCGCTGGCGGCGGCGCTGTCCGCCCACGACGACCACGCCGACCAGTTCGAGCGCATCACCCGGAAGGTGCCCGCCGGCGTCGACCGCGGCGAGGTCATCGCCCGCGTGCTCGCCGGCGAGGAGAGCGTCGAGGCCGTGCTGGCCGACCTGCGGGACGAGGGGACCGACGACGCCGACGACGAGGAGCACGAGCCCCGCGAGCTCACCGAGGAAGAGCGCGAGATCAAGCGGCTCCGGCGCCGGGTCGACCGGCTGGAGGACCACGTCGACGAGCTCCGGGACACCATCGACCGCAAGGACGACCAGCTCGCCGAGTACGAGGCCGAGCTCGAGGAGGCCCGCCGCGAGGAGCGCCGGGAGGCCCGCGAGCGCCGGACCGTCAGCCGGCTGGAGCGCGAGACCGACCGCCTGGAGCGCGAGCTGGCCGACGCCCGCGAGGACAAGGAGGCGCTGGCCGACAAGCTCGAGCGGCTGAAGGCGCTCTGGAAGCTCGACCACTCGGACTTCGCCGACGTCGCCGAGGAGAAGGCCGGCCTCGTGCCGGTGAAGCCGGTCGAGCAGTTCACGACGGCGGCCATCGAGGCCGCCGAGGAGTCCTTCGGGCTGGCCGAGGGCGACGTCGTGTTGCTCCGGGACGCCTCCGGCGCCGGCCGGTCGAGCGCCGAGCGCCTGGCCGCGGTCGAGCCACGTGTCGTGCTCCGGGATGGCAACCTCTCCGAGCAGGCCGACGAGGTACTGTTCGAGCACGGCGTCCCCGTCGGCCCCGCCGACGAGGTGACCGTCCAGGAGGTCGACGAGCTGGCGGTCGCCCGCGAGTCCGAGGTCGAAGCCGTCGTCGACGCCTGGGCGGACCGCGCCGAGGAGCGCGAGCGCGAGCGCACCGCCGACGAGATCGACCGCCTCATCAGCGAGCACCGTGCCCGGGACGGGTAGCCGGCGGCCGACGGGGGAGGCCGACGCGAACCGACCCGTGGCGGCGCGGCCGTGCTGGCAGCGGGACCGGTGGCCGGTCGCCGGGGACGTATGGCTTATGTTCACACACCACGAACGGAGCCCATGGCCGGGTCGGCGCTGTCGGACGCGGTCGCGTGGCTCGCGCGGGCCTGCCGGCGGGTCGCGAGCGTGCTCTCGGTCAGCGAGGAGTTCCTGGCCCTCCAGCTGTCGGTCCCGGAGGCCCGGACCGCCGCGGTCGACGGCGACGTCGGCTGGCGGACCCGACCGCCGGCGGTGGTGGCCTGCCCCGAGTGTGGGAGCCGGGTCCGCCAGCGCCAACCGCTGGACGACCTCGAGTGCCCGTCGTGCTGGGCGGCGGTGCCGGCCGGCGAGGTCGACGGCCTGGAACTGGTGGCGCTGACCTGCCCGAACTGCGGCGACGAGTTGGACCACGGCGACCGTCACCCGGGGCTCGTCGACGGGCCCGAGTGGGCGTCTTGCACCGGCTGCCAGTACCACTGGGAGTTCGCCCACGGCTACCGGGTCGCCGGTAGGGGCGGTGGCTGACCGGGCCGGGGCGGTATCGACCCGGCTCAGAGCGCGCCCTTCATGCCCATCGACTCCAGCACGGCGTCCGTCACGCCCTTGAGGAGCAGGAGCAGGCCGAGGACCGTCGCGGCCAGGCCGGCGGCGGCCACGAGGTTAACGGTCGCCACGGCGGCGACGCCGGCAAGCAGGAGCACGGCCCCGAGGACGCCCACGACTCCGATCTTGTCGAGCATGGTTGTCGGCGACCTGCGGTGGCCGAGCCTTAAGTCAACCGGTCGGCGCAGTGCTACTGGCGGCCCGCGGGTCGCCCGAACCATTTTGCCGCGGCGGGTCGAGCCGCGACCATGGTCGGGGTGGAGTCCGTCGTCCTCTGGGTCCACGTCGCCGCGGGGGTGCTCGCGGTACTGGCCGGCGCGGTCGCGCTCGCCACGAGGAAGGGCGGCGACCGCCACCGGCGGGCGGGCCGGGGATTCGTGGCCGCGATGGCGGTCGTCGTCGGCACCGTCCCGCCGCTGCTCGCCCTGGAGCCGACGACCCTCCGCGGCGTCCTGACGCTGGTGGCGGTGTTCAGCGGCTACTTCGCGTTCTCGGGGTTCCGGGCGGTCCCCCGGCGCCGCCCGGCGGGCTTCCCGACCCGCGCCGACCGCGCCGCCGCCGCGGCGGTGGTCGTGGCCTGCGTCGGGCTCGGGGGCTGGGGCGGCGCGCTGCTGGCTGCCGGCCGGCAGTTCGGCGTCGTGCTGGTCGTCTTCGGCGCCATCGGCGTCGCGCTGGGTGTCGCCGACGTCCGACGGTTCGGCGACGACCGCGAGGAGCCATGGAAGGTGTCGCACCTCGGACGGATGGTGGCGGCGTTCGTCGCGACCGTGAGCGCCGTCTCGGCGGTGAACCTGACGCCGGTGCTCGGGGTCGCGGCGTGGCTCTGGCCGACGGCGGTGGGCGTGCCGGCCATCTGGTATCTCCAGGCGCGCCACGCCGACGTCGGGCCGCTTTCCGGCCGGCTCCCCGAGTGAGTCAGAACTCGTTGCAGACCGGGATGCCGACCGTGTCGTAGTCGCTCATCGCCTCGATGGTGCCGGGCACCTCCGACAGCGAGATGGTCTCGGAGACGATGGCGCCGGGGTCGAGTTCGTCCTCCTGCATCATCCGGAAGATCTCGTCGTACTCGTGGGGCGGCATGCCGTAGGAGCCGTAGAACTCCCGCTCGTCGCTCACCATGACGTCGACCGGGATGGAGATCTCGCCCTCCTCCTCGCCGGAGGTCAGCCCGATCTGGAGGTGCTGGCCGCCCTTGCCCAGCGAGTTGATGGAGTTCCGGCAGGTCTCGGCGATGCCCAGCGCGTCGACGCTGACGTCGGCGCCGCGGGACTTCGGCGTGAACCCCTTGACGGCCTGGGGCACGTCCTCGACCTCGTCGACCAGGACCGTCCGGTCGGCGCCCATGTCGACTGCGCGGTCCAGCGACTCCGCCGACAGGTCCACGGCGACGACGTTGGCCCCCAAGGCGTCGGCCACGTGGACCGCCGACAGCCCCACGCCGCCACAGCCGTGGACCGCCACCCAGTCGCCGGGGGTGACGTCGACGCGGTGGACCAGCCCGTGGAACGCCGTCGAGAACCGACAGCCCAGGCCGGCGACGCCCACGGCGTCCATCTCCTCGGGCAGTTCGACGAGGTTCGTGTCGGCGGTCCGAACCGGGTACTCCTCGGCGTACGCGCCGGTCGAGAACGGCACGAAGCCGACCGGGATGGCCTTCTCGCACCGGTTGTGGTTGCCCTGCCGGCAGTGGATGCACGTCCCGTCGGCGAGCGTGAACGCGTTGGTCACGCGGTCGCCCTCGGCGAACTGGTCGACGTCAGGCCCGGTCTCGACGACCCGCCCGACGGGCTCGTGGCCGAAGATGAGCCCCTCGATCGGCATGAAGCCGATGGCGCCGAGGTCGCCCTGCCAGGCGTGCCAGTCCGACCGGCAGACTCCGCAGGCCTCCGTCTCGACGACCACCCCGTCGTCCGGACAGTCGGGCCGGTCGACCTCCTCGACCGTCATCGGTTCGTCGACGCCCTGGAAGACGACTGCTCGCATGGTCTCTCCATCGGCGGTCCCGGGGATAAGTGGTGCGCCAGTGGTGGTGCGTGGATTTATGCCAGCGTGGGCCCGCTCCGCGGAGGTCTCTGGTCGCGACGGGCGAACGGCCGAGACGTGGGATGGCCCCCGTTCGATCCGGCCCACCCGCGCCCCCGCAGGACGCACGATGACAGGGACTTAAACCGCTCGCCGTCCAACGGCCCCGCATGAGCGACAACGAGGGACGGAAGGACCTCCGGATGCCGGAGGGCGACGAGGTGTTCGCGGTGGTGACGGACATGCTCGGCGCCAACCGGGTCAAGGTCAGGTGCATGGACGGCACCGAGCGCACCGCCCGCATCCCCGGGCGGATGCAGAAGCGCGTCTGGATCCGCGAGGACGACGTCGTGCTGGTCGAGCCCTGGGACTGGCAGGACGAGAAGGCCGACGTCGTCTGGCGCTACGAGAAGCAGGAGGCCGACCAGCTCCGTGACGAGGGCCACATCCAGGAGCGGGCCTGACCAGCCGTGGGTATCCGGGACGCGGTCCGTGCGCTGGTCGACGGCGTCCCGAAGGACACGACCTGGGCGGTCACCGCCGGCGCGAACCTGTTGCTCCGGGGCTACGACGTCGAGACCCACGACGTCGACGTCACCACCGACGCGGCGGGTGCCCGGGCGATCGTGGGAGCGTTCGCCGACCACGTCACCGAGCCGCTGGCGCCGCCCGGCGAGAGCGACGCCGACTGGATCCGGTCGCACTACGCCGTCCTCGAGGTGGCGGCCACGCCCGTCGACGTCGTGGGCGACGCCGAGTTCCGCGAGGACGGCCGCTGGCGGCCGGCGCCGCCGGTCGCCGAGCACCGCGAGCACCTCGACCTCGGGGGCCTCCGGGTGCCCGTGACGTCGCTCTCCTACGAGCGCCGCCAGTACCGCGCCCGGGGTGACGACCGGCTGGCGCTGCTATGACGGAGTTCGACCTGGTCGACCTCGACGAGGCCGACGCCCCCGGCGACGAGTGGGAGGAGGTCGACGTCGCCGACACCGAGGCCGACCGCATCGCCCGCCAGCGCGACCGGGAGTTCCTGGAGTTCCGCAAGCGCCTCACCGACGCCGACCAGTTCAAGGTCGTGGCGTCGGTGTTCGACGACGCCACGCTGGGGGCGCTGTACAAGCTGGTCCAGGACGGCCACGTCGACGCCTTCGGCGGGCCGCTGTCGACCGGCAAGGAGGCCAACGTCTACCTCGCCGACGGCCCCGACGGCGAGGTGGCGGTGAAGGTCTACCGCATCAACGCCAGCGACTTCCAGCAGATGCGCGAGTACCTCACCGGCGACCCGCGGTTCGAGGGCCTCGGCGGCGACAAGAAGTCGGTCGTGCTGGCCTGGACCAAGAAGGAGTTCGCCAACCTCCGGCGGGCGCTGGCGGCGGGCGTCCGGGTGCCCGAGCCCGTCGCCGTCGAGCGCAACGTCCTGGTGATGGAGTTCCTCGGCAGCGACGGCCAGCGCGCCCGCCGGCTCAACGAGGTCACCGTCGAGAACCCCGAGACGGCCTACGAGGTCG
>CAYWNQ010000132.1:0-6308 GCA_964459695.1 uncultured Halobacteriales archaeon
GGCGCTCGGGCCGCGACCCGGGGAAGGGCAGGCCTGCGGTCGGCCGGGAATGAAAGGGGCGAGGCGCTGGACGAAGGCGCGGGACGCAAGCACGCGACCGAAGGGAGCGCGCGCAGCGAGCGCACCGACTCCAGCGCCTCGGGGCTTTCCGGGCGGTGGTGGCGGCCAAGTTAGAGCCTGCGGATGCGGTCAGCGCCTCGGGGCGTTCCGGCAGAGTCCTGCGGTCAAGAACAAGTATCCGGCCTAGCGCCGTGGATGGCATTCGATTGCCACCCGAACCGGAACTCCACGCCCACGAACCCGCGACGAATCACGCCCCCGGCAGGCCACGTTTCGCGAGGAACGTCCGTAGCTCGGCCATGTCGTCGACGCGGTGCTCGACGGCCGCTGCCACGGCGGTCTTGGGGTCGTAGCCCACCGCGAGGCCGGCGACCTCGAGCATCGGCAGGTCGTTGGCCCCGTCGCCGACGGCCACGGTGTCGGCCATCGCCACGTCGAGGTCCCGGGCCAGTTCTGCCAGCGCGTCGTCCTTGGTGCCCTCGACCAGCGGCCCCGCGACGTCGCCGGTGAGTTCGCCACGGGCCATCGGCAGCCGGTTGGCGACCACGGTGTCGACCGCCACGTCCGCGTCGGCGAGTGCGCGCTCGACGCCGCGCTCGAAGCCGCCGGTGAGGATGGCGACGTGGTGGCCGGCGGCCCGGAGGTCGGCGAGCAGGTCGGCGGCGCCGGTGCGGAGCGCGACGCCGTCGAGCGCCGCGTCGACCGCGTCGTCGGGGAGGCCGGCCAGCAGGTCGGCCCGCTGGCGGAGGCTCTCGGCGTAACCGATCTCGTCGTTCATGGCGCGCTCGGTGATGGCGGCGACCTCGTCGGCGACGCCGGCCCGCTCGGCCAGCAGCACCGTCATCTCCGAGTCCGAGAGCGTGCCGTCGAAGTCGAACGCGACGAGCATACCGGGTCCTGGAGCGGAGGCGGGGAAAGCGGTTCGATGCCGAGCGCTAGCCGACCGGCCGGCGCCACGCCGTCCACAGCACCAGCAGCGACGGCAGGACGACCACGCTCGCCAGGAACGAGTAGGCGATGGTGAGCGCGGTGATGACGCCGAACTGCTGGAGCGGCACCAGAATGGCGAAGGCCAGCACGCCGACCCCCGAGACGTCGGTGACCGCCGAGCCCAGCAGCGCCCCGCCCGTACCGAACACCGACGACCGGAGCGCCGCGGCCACGTCGCCGTGGGCCTCGAGCTCCTGGACGTACCGCTCGGAAAGGTGGATGCTGTAGTCGATGCCGATGCCGATGGTGAACGAGGTGATGAGCGCGGTCATCACGTTGAACGGGATGGACAGCAGCCGCATGGTGCCGAGGATCCAGGCCAGCGCCAGGACGACCGGCAGCAGGGTCACCACCCCGAGCGTCCAGTCGCCCTGGGTGCGGCGGTAGGCGACGGCGAGACCGGCGACCACGACCAGCAGCGTGACCGCCAGCGCCTCGCTCACCGTGTCGAGCAGGTTCGCGGCGACGGCCTGGTTCTTGACGGGACCCCCGGTGGCCGTCGCCCGGAGGCCGTCGCCCCGGACCGGGGCCGC
The DNA here is from genome assembly GCA_964459695.1 of uncultured Halobacteriales archaeon. Taxonomy (GTDB): domain Archaea; phylum Halobacteriota; class Halobacteria; order Halobacteriales; family Haloarculaceae; genus CAYWNQ01. Next base: position 1,584 of record CAYWNQ010000132.1, read on the forward strand.
GGCGGCGCGGATCTCGGCGGTGATGCGCTGCTCGGACACCGAACCGTCCACGGGGACGCGGATCCGGAGCGCCCGGTACTCGCCGTCGACCCGATGGAGCATCGACGCGGCGCCGACCGGCGCCGCCTCGTAGAAGGCGTCGTACACCGCGGTCAGGTTCCGGTCGGGGACGCGGTCGCCGTCGGTGTCGGTGCGGGTGAACGTCCGGTTGAACGCCTGGTCGTCGTAGGCGACGGTCCGCATCATCGTCACCGGCGACCGGGTGCCGGGGTTCTTGTTGGGGAACGTCATCGCGACGCCGCTCTCGTTGGCGGCGTCGCTGGCGGCCTGGACCCGGTCGAGAGTGTCGGGCTCGGTCAGGTCGCCCCGGGCGAGTATCTCGGTGTAGGTTCCGGTGTAGACGATGCCCTCGGACTTGACGTACTCGAGGGCCTCCTGGGCGCGGTAGTCGCCGGGCGCGAACGGCTCGGGGAGGTCGGCGGCCCAGTCGGGCGTCTCGTCGATCAGGAGGTCCTCCTCCTCGAAGGAGGTGTCGATGCCCAGCGCGCCGACGGTGCCGGCCAGCCCGGTGAGCACCGCGAGGCCGACGACGAGCCAGGGTGCCGCCCGTGCGGTCGCGACGCTGCTGGCCAGCACCGCGCTGAGCCGGCCGCCCTCGGTGCCGAAGGCCGGCGCGCGCCGGTCCCGTCCCCGGGCCTCGAGGTACTCGTCGAGCTCGAGCTTCAGCGCCGGCACCAGGGCCCCGAACACCACCAGCGCGGCCACGATGCCGACCGCCGACACCACCGCGAACCGCCGGAGCGGCGCGACGTCGCTGAGGACGTTCGAGAGGAACCCGGTCGCGGTGGTGAGCGTCACCAGGAACAGCGCGCCGCCGACGCCCGCCAGCGCCCGTCCCATCCCGTCGCGGGGGCCCGGGTCCGCGCCGGCCTCGACGCGGTCGCGTCGCCCCTCCCGCGCCTCCCGGTAGCGCATGAACACGTGGATGGCGTAGTCGATGGACAGCCCGATGAGCAGCACCGGGACCGCGACGAACACCTGGTTGAAGTCGATGCCGGCCCACCCCATGAACCCGAACGTCCAGACCAGCACGACGGCGAGGCCGAACACGCCCAGCGCCACGTCGTAGAGGTCGCGGTAGGCGTACACCAGCAGCGCCAGCACGAGCAGGAAGGCGACGGGGCCGACGATGGTGACGGAGTCGACCGACGACCGGCGGAGCTCGGCGTTGACGATGCCGTCGCCCAGCGCCAGCACGTCCACCTCGTCGACGGTCTCGGCGGTGATCTCGCGGGCGGTCACCTGGGCGGCGGTGAGGTTCTCCGGCGACGTCGAGTCCTGGTGGCTCAGCACGATGATGCTCGCGCCGGCCGCCTTGGCGTTGGCCTCGTAGTCCGTCGGCACGAACGCGAACCCGTCGCCGGCGGGCCAGGTGTGGTCGACGTCGTCGAGCACGATGCCGACCGCCCACGAGGTGTACAGCTCCCGCTCGTTGTCGGTGAGGTTCCGGGCTGCGGCGATCTGTGCGTCCAGCGGGGGTCTGGGGGCGATCTCGATCCGGTCGATCGACTGTCCGGCCTCGCGCTTGATGTCGATGATGGCGACGACGTTGGCGATGCTCAGCGGCGGCTGGGCCGGCTCCAGCGTCCGGTTGACGGCGGGCGTCGCTCGCATCTCCCGCTGGGCCCGCAGCTGTTCGACGAACCGCTGGCGGGTGAGGACGTTCTCCTCGGCCCCGCCCTCGGCGGGGTCGTCCCGGACGATGACGATGCTGCGGGTCACGTTCGGCACGCTGCCGCTCATCGTCGACTCGACGTAGTCGTCGGCCTCGGCGGCCGCGGTGCCGCCCTGGAACTCCGCGAGCGAGGTCTTCAGGTCGACGGCGGGCGCCCCGGCCCCCAGCACCAGCGTCGCGACCAGGATGGCCCCGACCAGCAGCCGACGGTGGCGGCCCAGGATGGCCCCGACCACCCGCCCGGTGACGTCGCCGTCCGACACGGCCCGGGAGTCGGCCGTCGCCCGCATATATGTGTTGCCGGCTACTGCCGGCCGGCCCGAGCACCGGTGGGGTGGTGTAGGCAGGAACGTGGATATGTTCACGGATCGAAATTGTGTTGTATCCACGTATCTGTCCAGAACCGGGTGTCAAGTCACGCCGCTGGAGTAAGGGTTATCCCCGCCGGGCGGAAGGGGACCGACATGAAGGTACTCGTCACGGACCCCATCGCCGACGCCGGGGTCGCCCGGTTGCGCGAGGCCGGCCACGACGTCGAGACCGCCTACGACGTCGAGGGCGAGGCGCTGCTGGCCGCGGTCGCCGACGCGCACGCCCTGGTGGTCCGGTCGGGGACGGCGGTCACCCGCGAGGTGGTCGAGGCCGCCGAGGACCTGGTCATCGTGGGTCGGGCCGGCATCGGCGTCGACAACATCGACATCGACGCCGCCACCGACGAGGGCGTCGTCGTCGCCAACGCCCCGGAGGGCAACGTCCGGGCCGCCGCCGAGCACACGGTCGCGATGACGTTCGCCACCGCGCGGTCGGTGCCCCAGGCCCACGCCCGGCTCCGGGCAGGCGAGTGGACCAAGGGGGACTACCTGGGCACGGAGGTCAACGGCAAGACACTGGGCATCGTCGGCCTCGGCCGGGTCGGCCAGGAAGTCGCCAAGCGGCTGGACTCGCTGGGGATGGAGCTGGTGGCCTTCGACCCGTACATCGGCGAGGACCGGGCGCGCCAGCTCGGGGCGGAGCTGGCCGACCTCGAGGAGACCCTCGAACGGGCGGACTTCCTCACCATCCATACCCCCCTGACCCCCGAGACCGAGGAGCTCGTCGGCCCCGAGGAGCTGGAGGCGATGGCCGGCGGCTACGTCGTCAACTGCGCCCGCGGTGGCATCGTCGACGAGGCCGCGCTGGCGGCGGCGGTCGAGGACGGCACGCTCGCCGGCGCCGCGCTGGACGTGTTCGCCACCGAGCCGCTGTCCGAGGACTCGCCGCTGCTCGACGTCGAGGACGTCGTCGTGACGCCCCACCTCGGCGCCGCGACCGAGGCCGCCCAGGAGAACGTCGCGACCTCCATCGCCGACCAGGTGCTCGCGGCGTTCCGCGGCGAGCCGGTGATGAACGCGCTCAACGCCCCGTCGATGGACGAGTCGGCGTTCCCGCGCGTCGAGCCCTACATCGGGCTCGCCGAGACCGCCGGCAAGATCGCGGTGCAGCTGCTGGACGCCCGCGTCGAGTCCATCGAGGTGGCCTACGAGGGCGACATCGCCGAGGAGGACGTCGACCTCGTCACCGCCAGCGCCCTCAAGGGCGTGTTCGAGCCCCTGGAGTGGCAGGTCAACACCGTCAACGCCCCCCGCATCGCCGAGGAGCGCGGCATCGCCGTCAGCGAGCGCACCACGATGCAGGCAGAGGACTTCCAGTCGCTGGTGACCGTCACCGTCGCCAACAGCGACGACTCGGTCAGCGTCTGCGGGACCCTGTTCGCCGGCGAGGACCCCCGCATCGTCCGCATCGACGGCTACCGGGTCGACGCCATCCCCGGCGGCCGGATGATGGTCGCCCGCAACACCGACGAGCCCGGCGTCATCGGGCTCATCGGCTCGGTGATGGGCGAGTACGACATCAACATCGCCGGCATGTACAACGCCCGCGAGACCATCGGCGGCGAGGCGCTGACGGTCTACAACGTCGACCAGGACGTCCCCGCGGCGGCCCACGAGGCCCTGGAGAACGACGACCGCATCCTGTCGACGACCTACATCACGCTCGACGGCGTGGACGAGTGAGCCGGCGGAGCCCCTCGACCAGGTCCCCGAGCAACGAGGACTCCGCCGACCGGTCCTCGCCCGTCGAGCGGTCCTCGAGCAGGGCCTCGTACCGGTCGACCACCTGCTGGCGCCGCCGGCGCTCGCGGTCGACGGCCTCCCGGAGCGCCTGGACCTCGACGCGCCGCCGCAGCAGTTCCGCGCGGTGGCTGGCCGGGCCGGTGGCGGTGTCCTCGACGGACTCCTGGAGCGACGGGGGAGCTGCCCGGGGTCCGGTGTCGGTGCGCGCGCCGCCGAAGGAGGCGTCGGACGACATGGACTCCTCCGTAGGCGTCCCCGGGGGAAAAAGACCCAGCAGACGCCCGTCGGACAGAGGGCCCTCCGGTGGTCGGCGGGACGGTGGCCAGCAGGGCCGCCCGGCTCAGAGGCCCGCGTAGGGGCCGGTCGTCGCGTCGGTCAGCCGCTCGACCTGGTCGTCGGAAAGCGAGACGTCGGCGGCGCCGAGGTTCTCCTCGAGCTGGTCGACCGTCCGGGCGCCGACGATGGGCGCGGTGACGCCGTCGCGGTGGGCGAGCCAGGCCAGCGCGGTCTGGGCCGGGGTCGCGTCGACCGCGTCGGCGACGGCCCGGAGCTCGTCCAGAACGTCGAAGTTCGCCTCCGTGAGGTACGACGACTCGAAGTGGGAGGCCTCTGCGGCACGCGAGTCGCCGGCGAGCCCCGACTCGCGGTCGTACTTCCCGGTCAGGAACCCCTGGCCCAGCGGGCTCCAGGGACAGACGGCGAGTCCGTACGCCCGGGCCATCTCGAGGTAGTCGCCCTCGATCTCCCGGTCGACGAGGTTGTACCGGGGCTGGACCACGGAGAACGGCTCCCAGCCCTCCCGGCGCGCGAGCTCGTTCGCGCGGGCCACCTTCCAGGCGTCCGGGCGCAGGGTCGAGGTCCCGAGGTAGTGGACCC
>CAYWNQ010000133.1:0-6169 GCA_964459695.1 uncultured Halobacteriales archaeon
TGAGCGACCCCGCGACGGTGCGGAGGGCGCCGTGGGCCTCGGCCATCGCGTCGTGAGCGGCCTGGGCCTCGAAGTGGTCGTCGGCCTCCCGGAACGCCAGGCCGGTCTCCTCGGCGACGTACTCCGCGGCGAGCGCGGGGAACTCGGGGTGGGTGTTGAGGCCCGTCCCGGTCGCCGTGCCGCCCAGCGCGAGCTCCGCGAGGTGCTCGCGCGTGCCCGAGACCCGCCGGACGCCCTTCTCGACCTGGGAGCGGTAGCCGCCGAACTCCTGGCCCAGCCGGACCGGCGTCGCGTCCTGGAGGTGGGTGCGGCCGGTCTTGACCACGTCGTCGAACGCCTCGGCCTTCTCGTCGAGGGCGCCGGCGAGCGTCTCCAGCGCCGGCACGAGGTCGCGCTCGACGGCCTCGAGGGCGGCCACGTGCATCGCCGTCGGGACGACGTCGTTGGATGACTGGCCGAAGTTGACGTGGTCGTTGGGGTGGATCTCCCGGCTGCCGACCTCGCCGCCGTACAGCTCGGTCGCGCGGTTGGCGATGACCTCGTTGGCGTTCATGTTCGAGGAGGTGCCCGAGCCGGTCTGGAACACGTCGACGGGGAACTGGTCGTCGTGCTCGCCGGCGACGACCTCGTCGGCGGCCTCCACGATGCAGTCGGCGCGTTCGGCGTCCAGCAGCTCCAGGTCCCGGTTGGCACGCGCGGCGGCCTTCTTCACCACGCCCAGCGCCCGGACGAACCGCCGGCCGAACGTGATGCCGGAGATGGGGAAGTTCTCGACGGCCCGCTGGGTCTGGGCGCCCCAGTAGGCGTCGGCGGGCACCCGGATCTCGCCGAGACTGTCCTGCTCGACGCGGAACTCGTCGTCGCTCATGGCCGACCGTGGGTGACAGCGGCGTGAAAAGCTACCGGAACGGTCCGGTCCGGGCGTCGGGCTCAGGTGGCGTCCCGCGAGAGGCTGTAGGCCTCGCCGCCGAACCGGAACCCGGTCGCGTCGGCCTCCTCGCCGTAGCCCAGGACCCGGTCGGCGACACGGTCGTCGGGGTGGACCTCGTTCCCGAGGCGTTACAGCCAGCGAGCAGCGCCACGCCGCTCGTGGCCGCCGCCAGGACGCTCCGTCGTCGCATAGTCTGGGCGAGGCCGGGGACGGATAAGTGGTTTCAGGAGGCTCAAACGCGGACTGAACTGGTCGGCCGCCGGTCGGGAGCACCTCCCAGCTCACGCGCGCCGCCGACCGGCCGCGAGCCGGACCCCGGCGTCGGCGAGGGTCGCCTCGACCGCACCGGCGTCGTCGGCTCCCACCAGTTGCTCGTCGGCGGTCCGGCATGTCGCCCGGATGCCCAGGCGGTCGCTGACGTGGTCGGCGGCGGCCTCGCCCATCGCCCGGGCGGTCGTCAGCTTCCCGCCGACGATGGTGCTCAACCCCGGCCGACCGTCCCGCGTGGCGTGGTCCAGCAGGACGTGGTCGCGGCTGAGGTCCGTCGGGTCGGCCCCGTCGTCTGCCGCCCGGTCGTACAGCGGCCGGACCCCCCAGTAGGCCTCGACGAGGTCGGCGTCGGCGACGCCCGGCAGGACCGCCGACAGCTCCGCGCGGATGAGCGCGACCTCCTCGTCGGGCCGCGGATAGTCCTCCGGATCGTCGACGGGCTCGTCGGTGGTCCCGAGGATGGCCGTCCCCCGGTCGGGCACGGCGATGTCGCCCGCCGACCGCGGCCGACACCGGTTGACGACCGTCGAGAGGGCGGGCAGGTCGACCGCCGCCATGGCGCCCCTCGCGGGCCGCATGGCGACCGCCACGTCGGCCAGCCCCGCGACCCGGCCGGCCCACGGTCCGGCGGCGTTGACGACGTGGTCGGCGCCGACGCGGACCGTACCGGTCGCGTCCTCGCGCTCGACGGCGACGCCGACCACCTCGCCGGCCTCGACGAGGCAGTCGGTGACCGCGGCGTCGGTCTCGACGGTGGCGCCGTGGGCGACGGCGTCGGCGGCCGTCGCCGCCACGAGGACGAACGGGTCCACGACGGCGTCGGGCACCCGGAGGGCGGCGTCGACCGCCTCGGCCACCGCCGGTTCGACCTCGCGGGCCCCCGCGCCGTCGAGGCGCTCGACCGGGATACCGGCGTCGCGGCAGGCCGCCAGCTTGGTCGCCAGGTAGTCGCGGGGGTCGTCCGGGTGGCGGACGAACAGCCCGCCGGCGTCGACGACGCAGTGGGGTGCGATCGCCCGGACGGTCCGGTTCTCGGCGATGCAGGTCCGGGCGCTCGCGGCGTCGGTGTCGGCGTAGCGGGCGCCCGAGTGCAGCAGGTGGTGCATGTGGCCCGACGTGCCGCCCGCGAGCGGCCCCCGCTCGACCAGGTGGACGTCGACGCCCCTGAGCGCGAGGTCACGGGCGACCGCCGTCCCCGTGGCGCCGCCGCCGACCACGACCACCGTCGCGCGCTCGTCCATCCGGTCGGTGGTGGGGCCGCCCCCGCCTTGAGGGTTTGCGCCGGAGGGTGCACACGTGGAGCGACGCCTAGTGGAGATACGAATACCGCCTGGGGAACTACGGGCAGTGCCCCGAACGCCACCGCATCGGAACAGCGCCGGACAAGGGTTATTGCCCTGCTGTCCGACGGGCTCCACTGACCCCGAATCCGGGCGAACCACCCATGCCTGACACCTACGTCGGCGCCGTCGACCAGGGGACGACCGGGACGCGGTTCGTGGTCGTCGACCGCGACGGCCGGCTCGTCGCCGAGACCTACGAGCGCCACGAGCAGCACTACCCGGAGCCCGGGTGGGTCGAACACGACGCCACCGAGATCCTGTCGACGACCCGAGCCGTCGTCGACGACGGGCTCGCCGCCGCCGGCATCGCGGGCGACCGACTGGCCGCCCTGGGCGTGACGACCCAGCGCGAGACGGTGGTCTGCTGGGACGCCGCGACCGGCGAGCCGGTCGCGCCGGCCATCGTCTGGCAGGACCGCCGGACGGCCGACCGGGTCGAGGCCATCCGCGGGACGGACCTGGCCGACGCCATCAGGGAGCGGACCGGACTCACGGTCGACGCCTACTTCTCGGCCACGAAGGTCGAGTGGCTGCTCGACGAGCACGACCTCCGCGACCGCGCGGCCGCGGGCGAGGTCCTGGTGGGTACGGTCGACGCGTGGCTGGTCTGGAGCCTCACCGGCGTCCACGCCACCGACGTGACGAACGCCTCCCGGACGATGCTGTTCGACGTCCACGAGCTGGCGTGGGACGACGAGCTCCTGGCCGCGTTCGACGTGCCCCGTGCCTGCCTGCCCGCGGTCCACGCCTCGAGCCATCCGACCGCGTACGGCACGACCGACCCCAACGGCGTGCTCGGCGCGGAGGTCCCGATCACGGGCGTGCTGGGCGACCAGCAGGCCGCCCTGTTCGGCCAGACCTGCTTCGAGCCCGGCGACGCCAAGAACACCTACGGCACGGGCTCGTTCCTGCTGCTGCACACCGGCACCGAGCCGGTTGCGAGCGACCACGGCCTGCTCACGACGGTCGCCTACCAGCGGGCGGGCGAGCCGCCCCGGTACGCGCTGGAGGGCTCGGTCTTCGCCACCGGCGCGGCGGTCGAGTGGCTCGCCGACGTCGGCCTGGTCGACGGGCCCGCGGCGACGGAGGCCCTGGCGCGGTCGGTCGACGGCCCCGACGGCGTCTACGTCGTGCCCGCGTTCTCGGGCCTCGGCGCGCCCCACTGGGACCAGCGCGCCCGCGGGACCGTCGTGGGACTGACGCGGGGCACCGGGCGGGCCCACCTCGCCCGGGCCACGCTGGAGGCCATCGGGTTCCAGACGCGCGACGTCGTCGAGGCCATGGTGGCCGACGCCGGACTCGACCTCGCGTCGCTGCGGGTCGACGGCGGCGCCGTCGGCAACGACCTCCTCTGCCAGCTCCAGGCCGACGTGCTGGGGACGGAGGTCGTCCGGCCCGCCGTCGACGAGACGACCGCGCTCGGTGCGGCGTTCGCCGCGGGGCTCGCCGTGGACTACTGGGAGACGCTGGCGGACCTGCGGCGCACGCGCGCCATCGACCGGACGTTCGTCCCCCGACCGGACGCCGACGTCGCGGCCAGGTACGACCGGTGGGGCGAGGCCGTCGAGCGCTCGCTCGACTGGGCCCGCGAGGACGGGTGAACGGCTCAGTCCACACCGCGGCCCGCCGCCACGAGCGCGCCCTGGACCACCGCGTCGCGACCCAGCGAGGCCGTTCGGATGGTCGGCGCGTCGACCATCAGCCGGTCGGGCACGCGCTCGCGGAGCGGCGCGACGACCCGCTCGGGGTTCTCGAGCGCGACGGCACCGCCGACTGCCAGCCGCGCGGGGGCGTAGGCGGCCACCAGGCTCGTCACGCCCCGCACGTTCCAGTCGGTGACGCGCTCGACAACGCGCGTCGCGAACGCGTCCGCGCCGGCGGCGTCGTACACCTCCCGGGCCGTGAGGTCGCCGTCCAGCGACAGCGACGTGGCCTCGCCGTCGTGGAGGTGGCGCGCGTACCGGGGCACGTTCCGCCCCGAGCAGTAGGCCTCCCAGTGGCCGGCGCCACCGCAGCCGCAGGTCATGGCTCCCGACGGGTCCAGCGGCAGGTGGCCCACCTCCGCGGCGTTGCCGTCCCGCCCGGCGAGGACGTGGCCGTCGACGCAGGCCCCCGCACCCAGCCCCGTCGAGACGGTGAGGTAGACCAGGTCGTCCGGCGCCGGGTCGGCGGCGGAGCGCTCGCCGACGACGCCCGCGACGGCGTCGTTCAGCACGGTGACGTCGTCGGTGCCGGCCAGGTCGGCCAGCGGACCGGCGAGGTCGACGCGGTCGACCGCCGGGAGGTTCGGCGGGTCGGCGACGGCGCCGGCCGCGAGCGGGCCCTCCGGGCCGACGCCGACGGCCCGGAGGTCGGCGGTGGCGACGCCCGCCTCCGTGCAGGCGGCCCGGAGGGTCTCGAGGACCGCGTCGACCACCGCGGCGCCGTCGGGACCGCCGGGCGTCTCGGCGTCCGCCCGGCCGGCGACCTGGCCCGACCCGTCGCCGACGGCCGCGCTGACGGTCGTCGCGCCGAGGTCGACGCCGGCGTAGCTGGTCATCGGTGTCTAGGGGACGGGACGGCCACTTGAAGACGGCGGGCCGCCCGGCCTCAGTCGTCGGCGGGTGTCGGGACGGTCCCGCCAGCCGGCTCGGCGGTCGGCTCCCGGACCACCTCGCGGTCGGCGAACCCGTCGCGGGTCCCCTTGACGGTGTAGGCGAACTCGTAGTCGCCCTCGCCGGCGAGGGCCTCGACCACGATGCGCTCGGTCGAGCGCTCGACCACCTTCAGCCCCCGCTCGCCGCCGTAGGGGGTGGTCTGGACGACGAGGGGTTCCCCGGCGTCGGTCACCCACGCGAAGTGCTCTGGCAGGGCGACCTCGGCCCGGCCGTCGTCGAGTTCGGCGACGCCGGAGGCCTCGGTCCGGGCGGTGCCGGCCTCGCTGGCGCTGTAGACGACCTCCCGTTCGCCGCCGTCGGTGTCGACGGACTGGACGAAGCTCTTGTCGCCCGAGACGTCGAGGTCGCCGTCGACCGAGACGGAGCCAGCACGGACGGTGACCGCGTCGCTACTTCCGGCGCCGAGCTTGAGCTGCTCGGTCCCGCCCTTGGCACGGAGCCGGGATGTACCGCGGCCGACGCCACCGAGCGAGACGCCGATCGCCAGCCGGTAGTCGTCGTTCCCGACGCGCAGGTCTCCATCGCCGCTGTCGAGGTTCCAGTTGTTCTGGCCGGCCACGTCCACCGGCGTCGCCGGCGAGGCGGTGCCGAGGCCGATCCGTCGCGTCCCGTCGCGCGTGGCCGACAGCGCCGAGAACTGGTCGCCCGAGTCATCGAAGAGGCTCGTGACGTACCGTCCCTGCGTGAGTCCCTGGATCATCGCCGTCCCGGCGTCCGCGAGTTCGTACTCGATCCGCGGCGCCCGGTCCGAGCCGTCGATGAAGACCCGCTCGAACCGCGGCCAGGTTCCGCTGGTGTGGACGGTTGTCCAGTGCTCCCCGTCGCCGAGGTAGACGTCTTCGGTGTCGGTCGCCAGGAACTTCGCTCCCTCCCTCGGCTCGTAGTCGGACCTGTTGTCGAGCACGTCCCGTATCTCGATGTCGGTGTCGTAGCGCTCGAAGTTCTCGTTCAGCGGCTCGTGCCAGTCC
>CAYWNQ010000134.1:0-6150 GCA_964459695.1 uncultured Halobacteriales archaeon
GGAGGCCTCGGTTCAGCCGAGCGGCGAAGCCGCGAGGCGAGGGAGCGCCGCCGAATGCGCGAACGGCGAGCGGCGGGTGGCGCGAACGAAGTGAGCGCCACGGAAGGAGCGAGCGGTGAACGAAGTGAACCGCGAGCACGCGAGCCGTGAGCCGCGCGACCGCAGCCAGCCGGGGCTTTCCGGGCGGTAGTGAGAGACCGATCCTAAACTGAACAGCGCCCGGCCGTCCGGCCACAGGATTTCCTCGCTACCGCTACCGCCGACCGCGTCTCGTGCTTGGCCCTCGGGTACCGCCTGGAAAGCCCCGTCGCCCCTTTCAGTCCCACCCACGCCGATCGGTCGGCGGCTATCGAATCCCCGGTCGGTCGACCGGCCAGGGCGGGGGCTTTCCGGTGGTATCACAGGTCCGAGCACGAGGAGCGGTCTGCGGGTGCGGCCCGGAGCAGCCCCTCGGTCGAGTGGGCAGGGACTCACAGCGGTCGGACCTTCGGTACGGCGACCCCCGACGCGCGCACACCCGGGGTGTCGAACCGGACGGATGAACAGAACCGGACGTATGAATAGCCCCCCAGCGCTACGCCTCGCCATAGAGATGACAGGATCCGGCGACGGGAGTCCGTTCGCTCCCCACACCGCCGAGGAGACGGCGGCGATGCTGTCGGCCGTCGGCGTCGAGAGCGAGGAGGCGCTCTTCGACATCCCCGAGCCCGTCCGGTTCGACGGCACGTTCGACATCCCGGCGCGCTCGGAGCAGGCGGTCCGGGCCGAGGTCTCGGCGGAGCTGGCCCGCAACGAGGACCTCACGGAGTTCCTCGGGCGGGGCCACTACCACCACTACGTCCCCAGCGCGGTCGACCACCTGGCCGACCGCTCGGAGTTCCTCACCTCCTACACCCAGTACCAGCCCGAGGTCGCCCAGGGGTTCCTCCAGGCACTGTTCGAGTACCAGTCCCTGCTGGTCGAACTGACGGGTCTCGCGGTGGCGAACTGCTCGATGTACGACGCGGCGACCGCGCTGGGCGAGGCAGCGACGCTGGCGACGCGGGTCCGGGCGACCGACGGCGACCGCGTGCTCGTGCCCGAGCGCCTCCGGGCGGGCAAGCGCGAGACCCTGGCGAACTACGTCGCCGGCCACGACCTGACGGTCGAGTCGTACGGCTTCGACGACGGCGTGGCCGACCCCGAGGCGCTGGCGGCGACGGCGGACGAGGACGCCGTGATGGTGTACGCCGAGACGCCCACCGTGCGGGGCACCGTCGAGGAGCACCTCGCGGCGGTCGGCGAGGTCGCCGCCGACGTCGACGCGCTGTACGTGCTCGGCTCGGACCCCGTGGCGCTGTCGGTGCTGGAGGAGCCCGCGGGCGTCGGTGCCGACGTGGTCGTCGGCGAGGCCGACGTGCTGGGCCTGCCCGCCGCCTACGGGATGGGCCTGGGGATGTTCGCCTGCCGGGAGGACTACCTCCGCCAGACCCCCGGGCGGCTGGTCGGCGCCGCCGATGACGCCGCCGGCCGGCGGGCGTTCACCCTGACGCTCCAGACCCGCGAGCAGCACATCCGCCGCGAGCGGGCCACGTCCAACATCTGCACCAACCAGGCCTGGGTCGCGCTCCGGACGGCGATGCACGCCGCGCTGCTGGGCCCCGGCGGGCTGGCCGGCCTCGCCAACGACGCCGCCCGGCGTGCCGCCGACCTCGCGGGGCGACTCGACGACCTCGACGGCGTCACCGCGCCGGTCCACGACCGCCACCACCTCCGGGAGTTCGTCGCCCGGACCGACCGGCCCGCCGACGCGGTCGCCGCCGACCTCCGGGACCGGGACCTCGCCGTCCACGTCGTCGGCGACCACGAGCTCCAGGTCTGCGTCGCCGGCACCGACGCCGACGACGCCGGTGACCTCGTCGCCGCGCTGGCGGAGGTGGCCGCGTGACCTTCGACCAGGCCCGCTTTACCGACGACGGCGACCGCTACGAGCCGCTGCTCGTCGAGAAGGACGCCACCGCGGTCGACCCCGGCGAGGACTCGCCGCTACCCGACGACCTGACGCGGGACGCCCTGGAGCTGCCCTCGCTGTCCGAGCCAGAGCTGGCGCGGCACTACACCCGGCTGTCCCAGATGAACTACGGCGTCGAGAACGGGCCGTTCCCGCTGGGCTCGTGCACCATGAAGTACAACCCGGCGTTCACGGAGGACCTCGCGGCGCTGCCGGCGGCCTCGGGCCACCCCGACCGGCCGGTGGAGGCGATGCAGGGGACGCTGTCGGTGATGGCGGGCCTCCAGGAACAGCTCGCCCGCATCGGCGGGATGGACGCCGTCACGCTCCAGCCGCCCGCCGGTGCCTCGGGGGAGTTCACGGGCATCCTCGTCGCCAGGGCCTACCACCGGGCGAACGGCGAGGACCGCTCGGAGGTCATCGTGCCCGAGTCGGCCCACGGCACCAACTTCGCCTCGGCGGCGATGGCGGGCTACGACGTGACGACGCTGCCCTCCGGCGAGGACGGCCGGGTCGACCTCGAGGCCCTGGAGGCCGCGCTGTCGGCAGAGACCGCGGCGCTGATGCTGACCAACCCCAACACCCTCGGGCTGTTCGAGCGCGACATCGAGGCCATCGCCGACGCCGTCCACGACGTCGGCGGGCTGCTGTACTACGACGGCGCGAACCTCAACGCGCTGCTGGGCCGGGCCCGCCCCGGCGACATGGGGTTCGACGTGATGCACTACAACGTCCACAAGACGTTCGCGACGCCCCACGGCGGCGGCGGGCCGGGGGCGGGGCCGGTCGGCGTCCGCGAGGAGCTCGCCGAGTTCCTGCCCTCGCCGCAGGTCCGTCGCGTGTCGCGAAGCGACGCGGACGGCCCGACCGGGGAGGGGAGCGACGCGGAAGGAGAGCCGGCGGACGGCGAGAGCTACGAGCTGGTCGAGCCCGACAGCTCCGTCGGCAAGGTCCACGGCTTCCTGGGCAACTGGCTCGTCCTCGTGAAGGCCTACGCCTACATCGCACGGCTGGGCGACGAGGGACTCGCCGACGCCAGCGCCAAGGCGGTGCTCAACGCCAACTACCTCGCGAGCCGCATCGACTACGACGTGCCGTTCGGCCCGTTCCACCACGAGTTCGTCGCCAGCGCCGACCGGGACGCCGCCGACGTGGCCCGGCGGATGCTCGACCACGGCGTCCACCCGCCGACGACCAAGTGGCCCGAGATCGTCGACGAGGCGCTGATGACCGAGCCCACCGAGGTCGAGAGCAAGCGCTCGCTCGACCAGCTCGCCGCGGCGTTCGACGCCGTCGCCGCCGAGGACGACGACGCCCTGGCCCGGGCCCCCGAGCGGACGGCTGCCGCCCGCATCGACCAGGTGGCGGCGGCCCGGGAGCCGCGGCTCTCCTGGCAGGCGCTGGACGGCGAGTAGCGACCGCCGGCTACGCCGTCGCGGTGTCGACGGCGCCGTCCACGGTGACGAAGCCGTACGCACACTCCGGGCAGTGCCACTTCACCTTGGTCCCGAGGTGGAGCCGCGTGGAGGCCGCCCGGTAGAACGCCCGCTCCTCGCCACAGGAAGGACAGGCCCGCTCGCGTTCCGTGCCCATGGCGGTCGTTACCGCCGGGACCGGGTTGAACGTACCGGTTCTGGCGCCACCCGTGACGTCCGGGCGCGGTCGCCCGTCCGTCAGGTCTAATGGACCACCGGCCCACCGGCTGCCGTGGCCCTCCACTCCGGCCCGACCCTCCCGACGCTGTTCGGGGCCGCGATGGTGCTGGTCGGCGGCGTCGTGCTCCTGGTGAGCGCCCGCTACGTCTGGCGCGCGACGGCCGTCTACCGCGCCGCGCCCGTGGACTCCATCCGCGGGGTCGACCCCGGCAGCCTCGTCCGCGCGTCGGGGACCGCCGAACGCGGCGACGACGGGGTGGTGGTCGCGCCGTTCAGTGGCACCGACTGCGTGGCGCTGCGGTACGCCGTCGAGGAGCGCCGGCCCTCCGTCGTCGTCCTCCCGTGGTTCGTGACCGTCCACACCGCCACCGGGGCCGTCGGGTTCGACGTCCGGACCGACGCCGGCACCGTCCCGGTCGTCGAACCGGTCAGGACGGTGGCGCTGTCGACCGACCGGGTCGCCGCGGTCGACCCCGGGGAGGAGCTCCCCGAGCCCATCCGGTCGTTCGTCGCCGGCCACGGCGACATCCCGGTGACGACGGTCTGGCACCGCCGGCCGCCCCTCGTGGGGCCGCTGTTCCGGGCGCTCTCGCTCGGCCGGCGGCGCTACCTCGAGCAGCGGGCCGCGGTCGGCGACGAGATCACGGTCGTGGGCCGGGTCGCGGCGGACGGCGCCGGGGTCGACCCGCTCGTGGTGTCGGACCGCTCGCCGACCGGGACCGTCCTGGGGATGGCCCGGACCACCCTCGGTGGCGTCGCGGCCGGCGTCTGCGGCGTGGTCCTCGGCGTCGCCCTGCTGGTCGTCCTCTGAGGAGTACATGAACGGACCGGTCATGCCGACCGGAAGGCAAAAGGGGGCGCTCGCCAACGTCTGACACACGATGCAGGACGCGTACATCGTCGACGCCGTCCGGACGCCGTTCGGCAAGGAGGACGGCTCGCTGTCGGACACCCACCCCCAGGACCTGGCCGCCGAGCCGCTCCTGGCGCTGGAGGAGCGCAACGGGTTCGACCCCGCGACCGTCGAGGACGTGGTGATGGGCTGCGTGACGCCGACCGACGAGCAGGCCAACAACATCGCGCGGCTGGCGCCGATGGTGGCCGGCTGGGGCGACGGCGTCCCCGGCGTCCAGCTCGACCGGAT
This sequence comes from uncultured Halobacteriales archaeon, assembly GCA_964459695.1. Taxonomy (GTDB): domain Archaea; phylum Halobacteriota; class Halobacteria; order Halobacteriales; family Haloarculaceae; genus CAYWNQ01. The sequence goes on from CAYWNQ010000134.1 coordinate 4,790, forward strand.
GTGCGGCTCGGGCCAGCAGGCCATCAACTTCGCCGCCGGCCAGGTCCGGGCGGGCTTGCAGGACGTCGTCGTCGCCGGCGGCGTCGAGCACATGACCCGGGTGCCGATGGGCAGCGCCGGCAACTCCATCACGGACACCTACTTCCAGTACTTCGACGAGCTGACGACCCAGGGCGAGGGCGCCGAGCGCATCGCCGAGGAGTGGGGCTTCACCCGCGACGAGGTCGACCGGATCGCCGCCGACTCCCAGCAGCGCTGGGGCGAGGCCTGGGAGGCCGGCAAGTACGACGACCAGGTCGTGCCCGTCGAGACCGAACTCGACGGCGAGCCGGTGACCGTCGAGGAGGACGAACACCCCCGCCCGGACACCACCGCCGACAAGCTCGCCAACCTGCCGCTGGTGTTCCGCGGCGAGGGCGACGGCGTCATCCACGCCGGCAACTCCTCGGGCATCGTCGACGGCTCGGCCGCGGCGCTGGTCGCCAGCGGCGACGCCGTCGAGGCCCACGACTACGACCCGATGGCCCGCGTGGTCGACACCGAGGTCGTCGGCGTCGACCCGGTGACGATGCTGACGGGCCCCATCCCGGCGACGCAGAACGTGCTGGAGCGCAACGACATGACCGTCGAGGACGTCGACTACTTCGAGGTCAACGAGGCGTTCGCGTCGGTCATCACCGCGTGGCTCGAGGAGACCGGCGCCGACTGGGAGAACGTCAACCCGTGGGGCGGCGCCATCGCCCACGGCCACCCGCTGGGCGCCACCGGCGCGGCGCTGCTGGGCAAGCTGGCCTACCAGCTCGAGGACGCCGGCGCGCAGTACGGCCTCTGCACGATGTGCATCGGGTTCGGGCAGGGCATCGCGACGCTCATCGAACGGGTGGAGTGAGGCCGGCGCAGTCTCGCTCTCTGACTCGAGTCCGTGTTCGGCGTGGGAGAGACATCGTCGCCAACGGGACGGGCTCTGATCGGTCGGTAGGATGCTCGACCCGTACCGGAACCGCCTGGGAAGCGCCCGCCCGCTAGCAGCTGTCATCACTAGAACCGCCACCGCAGACCTCATTCGTGGATGACCGCAGGATACCGCCGGAAAGCCCCTGCTCGCTCGACCGCTAGGATTCCCGCGTGATTCCCCCGCCACCGCCAACCGCTGCTCGTGCTTGAACCTAGGATTCCGCTTGGAAAGCCCCCGCCCGCTCGACCGGTTGCGACTCGCTGCGCTCCTCGTTCGGTCGCTTCGCTCCCTCACTGCGGTGCTTACGTCGTCTCACCGGGTCGAGCGAGCGGCCCCTTTCATTCCCGCCCATGTCGGCTGGTCGGCCAGCCGACGGGCCGGGAGCGGCGCTCGGGCCGCGACCCGG
>CAYWNQ010000135.1:0-6096 GCA_964459695.1 uncultured Halobacteriales archaeon
GTGGCGGTCGGCGGGTCCGGTTCCAGCGTCTGCAACTGGCCCGACCGGGAGGCTTCCCGCCGGCGTCACCACCACCACGACGCCACGGCCCTGCGCCGTGCCACAAACCTATAGGACCCGCCCCCGCCTTGCCACCACCGTGCCCCAGTCGGACCTCGCGCCCGCGTCGGCCATCGAGCGGGGCTTCCCGGTCCGGCAGGTCAACGACCTCGCCGCCCGCGAGGCGTACAACAAGCACCACTACCGGCCCACCAACTACCAGCACAAGTGGTGGGCCCGGCGGCTGGGCAGCGTGTTCCGGACGCTGTGCATCGCGTCGCTGGCCGACGCCGACATCCCACCCGAGGCGGTCTGGGACCGGTACGCCGAGTCCAACGACGTCGGGGACGCCGTCGTCTTCGACCCGTTCATGGGCGGCGGAACGACCGGCCAGGAGGCGACCCGGCTGGGCGCGTCGTTCGTGGGCGCCGACGTCAACCCGGTGGCGTGGTTCGTCGCCCGGATGGCGCTGGCACCCCAGCCCGACGCGCTGGACGACGCGTTCGAGTCGGTCCTAGCGGCCGCCCGCCGCGAGGTCGGGGCGTTCTACCGGACGACGTGCCCCGACTGCGGCGAGGCCTGTGGCGCGCAGTTCTACCTCTGGGTGCGACTGGTCGACGAGGGGGGAGCCACACGCCGCGAGTACGACTCGCTGGTCGTCGACCACGACGGCGACGGGGGTGCGACCGTCGTCTGCCCGGACTGCCACGGGCTGTCAGGGGTCGACGACCCCGCGACCGCGACCTGCGACGCCTGTGACGCCGGGTTCGACGCCACCGCGGCGGACGTGCGGGCCACCCGGTCGGAGCCCACCGCCGTCTTCGGCGGCGGGGAGCGCCCGGCCTACGAGCCCTACGCCGTGAAGGTCGACTGCGGGGACTGCGGGACCGGCTTCGCCGCGTTCGACGGCAGCGACGCCGAGCGGCTGGCGGCGGCCCGCGAGCGCTTCGCCGCCCGCCGCGACGCGCTGCCGCTCCCGGAGACGGACATCCCCCGGGGCGGCGAGAAGACCGGCGCGCTCCAGGACCGGGGCTACCGGCGCTGGACCGACCTGTTCAACGCCCGCCAGCTGCTGGCGCTGGGAACGCTGGTCGCCGAGGTGCGGGCCGTCGAGGACGACCTGGCCCGCCAGTACCTCGCGCTGACGCTGTCGGCGACCCTGGAGTTCTCGAGCATGTTCTGCTCGTACAAGGGGAGCGATCCGCGCGGCCCCGGCGCGGTCCGGCACGTGTTCAGCCACCACGCGTTCGTCCACCCGGCCGAGCCCCTGGAGAACAACCCTCTGGGCACCCGCCCGCGCCAGAGCGGGACGTTCCGGTACCTCCACGAGTACCGGGGCCGGCGGGCGCGTTCCTTCCAGCGCGAGCCAGTCGAGCGCGTGCCCACGGGCGACGGCGGGACCACCAAGCAGCCGGTGCCCGGCGAGACCATCGGCGGGCGGCCGGCGTCGTCGGTGGGCGACCTGCTGGAGACCGACGCCACCCACTACCTCCACTGCGGCGACAGCGGCGACCTCCCCTCCGCCGACCGGCTCGCCGGCGCGGTCGACGCGGTGGTCACCGACCCCCCGTACTTCGACTCGGTCCAGTACGCCGAGCTGGCGGACTTCTTCTACGCGTGGCTCCGGCGGGCGGTGGGCGAGACCGTCTCCGGGACCTTCGCGGCGGACACCGTGCTGTCGGCGGCGGAGGCCGTGGGCAACGCCAGCCGCGAGAAGTCCCTGGCCGACTACCGGCGGCTGCTGGCGCGGGCGTTCGGGACGGCGGCCGAGGTGCTGGCAGAGGACGGCCCGCTGGTGTTCACCTTCCACCACCGGGAGCCGGCGGTCTGGGGCGCGGTGCTGGAGGCGCTCCGCGCGGCCGGCTTCCGGGTGGTCGCGACCTACCCGGTCCGGGGCGAGAACCGGCTGTCGGTCCACATCAACGGCCAGCGGGCCATCCAGCTCGACAGCGTGGTCGTCTGCCGGACCGGCCACCGGGAACCGCCGGCGAGCTGGCGGACCGTCCGCGAGGAGGTCCGGACCGCCGCCGCCGAACGGCTCCGGTCGTTCCGGGACGCCGACGGCGACCTCTCCGCCCTGGACGCCTCCGTGGTCGTCCGCGGGGCCTGCATGACGGCGTTCTCGGCACGCGAGGCGGTCCACGCCGACGGCGAGGCGCTGGCGGCGGGCGACGCGATGCGCCGGGTCGACGAGGTGGCCGCGGCGCTCAACGAGCGGGAGTTCTGACCGGGACCTGAGGAGGGGCGTGGCTAGTCCCGGCGGTAGCCGTGACCGACGACCAGCGCGGCCACGTTGAGTGCGAGCAGGGCGCCGAACGCCAGCGGGTCGTTCCCGGTGAACCCGTCGGCCAGGAGCGGGAGGTACAGGAACGGGAGGACGACGGCGGTCCAGAAGCCGACGGCCTCCAGGGGCCGGCGGACGTACCTCCCGACCTGGGCGAGCGTCTGGGCCCGGGCCTCGGGCAGGGTGGGGGTGGTGGTCGACATGGGCGGGCTGTCTCCACGCCGACGGTGGACGGCCAGTGCCATATAGCCACGAGAGGCTTCGGACGGTTTCGGAACGTTTTACCGCGCCCGGGGACCGCGCCCGGAAGTTTCATCGCGGTCTCAGCCGTCTCGAGACGTTTCATCGGGCTCGCTCGACCTGTCAGCCGGCTCCCTCGCCGCCGGCGGCGAGCGCCCGTCGGACGGCGCGTCGGGTCGGCTCGTCGAGCTCCCCGGCCACCTCGTCGGCGACCGGCGACGCGGCGAGGGTCGCGTACGCCCGCCGGGTCTTCTCGCGGACGCGGTCGACGGCCAGCTCGACCTGGTCGTCCGGGACGTCTCGCTCGGCGGCGATCTCCGCCTCGTCCAGACCCTCCGCGAGCAGCGCCGCGACCTCGCGCTCGCCCGTCGAGAGTATCGAGTCCATACCGGCCGGAGGGCGGCGGGGCACTAAGCCCGACCGCTCGATGTCGAGGGTACCTATTTAGGACCGGGGGCGGATGCACGCCCATGGCTGACGACGGGGCGCTGGCCGACCTGGCCGAGGTGCCGAGCGTCCTGGTGCTCGGGCCGTCGGTGGAGGCCGCCGTCGACGTCGGGTGCAAGCGGCTGCTCGGCGGTGACGACCGACCGGTGCTGGCCGTGACGTTCACCCACTCGCCCCACGAGTGGGTCGCGCGCTGGGAGGAGCGGGCGGGCTCGCTGCCCCCCGAGGTGGTGGTCGTGACGACCAGCGACTCGTTCTCCGGGCCCAGCGCGGACGAGGACCTCCCCGAGCGCGTCACCGTGGAGTACCTCTCCTCGCCGGGCGACCTCACCGGACTGGGGATGGCGATCAGCAAGTACATCGAGCAGTGGCACGATGCCGACCGGAAGACGGCGCTGTGCTTCGACTCGCTGACGACGCTGCTGCAGTACGACGAGGTCCACAACGTCTACCGGTTCCTCCACCTCATCACCACGCGGCTGTCCGGCGCGGGGGCCCACGCCCACTTCCACCTCGACCCCGCGACCCAGGACCGGAAGGCCATCTCGACGCTGTCCTCGACGTTCCAGGCCGTCGCCGAGTACGACGCCGACGCCGCCGAGTGGGACGTCAGCACCCGGTGAGCGACGCTCAGTCCCCGGCCAGCGCCGCCCGCCAGTCCGCGGGCAGCGACCGCGGCTCGCGGGACTCGCGGTCGACGCGGACCTGCGTGGACTCGCCCGTCGCGACGACGGCGCCGTCGTGGCGGATCTCGTAGCCCAGCCGGAACGAGGAGTCTCCCACCTCGCGCACACCGACGGCGACGGTCACCGCGTCGGCGTCGCCCGGGACCTCCCGGTGGAAGTCGATGCCCAGCGACGCCACCACGAACTCGACGTCCGTGCGCTCCTCCCGAAGTTCCGTCTCGACGAACTCGATCCTAGCCTGTTCGAGGTAGGTGGCGTACACCGCGTTGTTCACGTGGCCGACGGCGTCGAGGTCCCGGAACCGCACCGGGACCTCCATCCTGAACCGAAACGAAGCCATGCTCGACGGTGGCCGGGCCCGGCGCATCCCGGTTACGGTCTCGACCGCGGTCAGACGACGCCGAGGACCCGGAGGTAGAACCAGGTCATCGCGACCAGCACCACCACCGAGAACCCCCACGACGTCAGCGCGGCCACCGTCCACCACCCCATCCAGGTCGCCACGATCGCGCCGGCGACCACGACCGCCAGCAGCGCCGCCAGGGCCACCCGGAGGATGCGGACCAGGTCCTCGCGCTGGTCGCCGCTGAGCCGCTCGTACCAGGGGCGGTCGTCCACCGTGCCGGGTGACCGCGACATCGGTGCTGGCCACCTGGGCCAGTGGACAGATAAACGGCCGGGGTGTTCCGTGCGGTGAGACCCGGACGGTGCCGCCAGCGAGTCACTCGGGGCGGTCGGCGTCGAACGCCACGGTCCGGTCCACCGCCGGGGGGACCGTCCAGTCGGCCGCCACGGCGAGCAGCGACGCCACGATCTCGCCCGTCACGCCCCAGACCACGCGGCCTCCCACGCGGAAGACGTGGAGCCTGACCGCGCCGAACTCGGGGTGGACGCGGCGCTCGGACTCGTAGTGTTCGGGGTCGACGAACGCCGCCACCGGGAGCGCCACGACCGCCGCGACCTCCCGACTCGTCGGCGCGTAGTCCCGGTCCGGGACCGTCGCGACGAGCGGCCGCACGGCCAGGTCCCAGGGGGCCGTGACGTCGTCCAGGCGACCGAGCACCTCGGCGTCGGCGGGGGCGAGGCCGACCTCCTCGGCGGCCTCCCGGAGCGCGGTGTCGGTCAGCGACGCGTCCCCGGGCTCCCGACCGCCGCCGGGGAAGCTCATCTCGCCCGGGTGGCGCTTGAGCTCGACCGCCCGCTCGGTGAACAGCAGGTGGTCGCCGTCCGGCCGGTGGACCACGGGGACACAGACGGCGGCGGACGGCGCCGGGTCGTCGTGCTCGGCGGGGCGGTGGCGACGGACGCGGTCGAAGTCGAGGCGCACCCGTCGGTCTTGGTGGCGAGAACGTATAGGGTAGTCGTCGGGCTCGAGCGCGTCAGGACGTCACGCCGCCGTCCTGGTCCTCCCCGAACTCCTCCTCGTCGAGCTGGATGACCGGCTTCTCCTCGGCCATGCCGGTGGTCATCAGCAGCTGGAGGCCGCGACGGACGCTGATGCCGGTCTCGTGGATGTGCTCCTCGGGCACCATCAGGAGCTTCCCCTGGGTCGGGTTGGGACTGGCCGGGAAGAACACGAACTGGACGTCGCCGCCGGCGAGGTCCCGCGCCGCCTCCGGCGACTCCCCGGTCACCAGGCCGAGCGAGTACATCTCCTCCCGCGGGTACTCGACGAAGACGACCTCCTCGTAGTCGTGCTTCCGGTTGGTCACCGAGGTCGCCACCTGCTTGACGCTGGTGTAGATGGTGCGGAACACGGGGATGAAGTCCGCCGTGCGGCCCGTGCGGCCGAACAGCCGCCGACCCACGCTGTACTGCGTGACGAACCCGACGACCGTGATGAGGACCACCAGCGACACCGCCACCAGCAGCTGTGCGAGCAGGAGGTCGCCGCCCGTGAGCGTCTCGGCCCCGGTGCCACGGACCACCGGCGTCAGCGTCCCGAGGATCCAGTCCATGGCGACCTTGATGATGAACAGCGTCACGATGATGGGACCCGTCAGCACCAGGCCCGCCAGGAAGTTGCTCTTGAGGGTGTGCCGTACGCGCATGGAGGGTCGTCCGTGGGGTGAGTGCATAAGGTTGGGCTCCGCGCTGGCCTCGCCGTCGGTGTCCAGCAGCGTGACGCCGGGCGCAAGCGTCGGGAGGTCCGGCGCGTCCAGGTGGCGTGCCTGTCGCATGGTGGAGGGGGAGACGTGCGGGGAGAGAAGCGGGCGGGGGCCTTTCCGGAAGTTCCGATTGTTGAGTCACGGCCGCAGTAGGAGACGGTCCCTCACCGCGCGATACATCCACCGGAGAGGTGACAGAGACACGAGTCAGCGTAGACGACGGGCGGTACGGTCATCTCACCATGCGGAAATGCGGCGCGTATCTCGCACCGTGGCGACTCACGAGGCGGGT
>CAYWNQ010000136.1:0-6012 GCA_964459695.1 uncultured Halobacteriales archaeon
CGCCAACGCCTGAGGATGGTCGTACTGGCGACGAAGGTCTACGTGGCGGGCGAGGCCCGGGAACGGGCCCTCGACGGCCTCCGGTCGCTGGTCGACGACGCGTTCGGGGCGCTCGACGTGACCGTCGAGGTCGGGCTCCGGCGTGACGGGTTCCCGTCGGTGACCGTCGACGGTCCGGACGCCGAGGCGGCCCGGAACCTGCTCCGCGAGACGTGGGGCGAGATCACCCCGACCCGCCGACGCGGCGAGACATACGTCGGCACGCTCGAGGCGTGGGACGACGACGGGTTCGAACTGGACGCCGGCGACCCCGTGCGGGTCCCGGCGGCCGAGCTCGGCCTCGGACCGGGCACGCCGGCGCAGGTTCGCCAGCGGTTCGGGCTCGTCCAGCACGTACCGCTCCGGTTCGTCATGGGCGACCCCCCACGGCTCGCCGACAGCGAGCGCGACCGGCTGTTCGACTGGCGACGCGGCGCCGGCCGGGTCAACGTCAACAGCGCCACTCGGAGCGAGGTCCGCGCGACGGTCAACCGGGCGGGCCACGCCGATGACATCGTGGCTGTCGAACGGCTCGGACTCCTCGAACACAGCGTCGTCTGCGCGGAGGGGACCGACCCGCCGGGCATCCTCGCCGCCATCGGCCCGCACCTCCGCGCGGAACTGCTCTGCGTCATCCCATGACCCGGCGATTCCTCGCCCTCGGACTGCTGGTCATCTTGACGGCCACGGCGGGTTGCATGGGCCCGTTCGGCGGGGGCGAGGTGGACCACTCCGCGGCCGATCAGGACGAGACCTACGACTGGGACACGTCGGCGAACACGACGCTGACGGTCGAGCAGGACCGGATCCTGGCGGTCTACACCCTCGACGGCCAGTCGACGGTCGAGGCGTACGCCTTTCAGCGGTTCAACAACGAGCGGCCCGTCGACCCGGTCGCGGTGCGCTTTCGATACCCGAACGGCACCGTCGTAGGACCGGAGGCCATGTCGTTCTCACGGGCCAATTCCCGCACCGTCATCGAGCTCCCGGCGGGGGAGGGCCAGCTCGCGCTGACGCTCCCCAAGTCCGGAAAGCGGGTCCGCGTCCCGGTCGTGGTCGACGGCTCTCACGAGATGATCCTGCCCGAGAACGCCCACGTGCGGTACTTCCTGCTCGGCCGCGTCGTGCCGTCCGCGGACGAGCGGGTCGAAGCGGCGGACGGTCGCGTCCACCTGCGGTGGAACGACGTGACTCGCGAACGGATCGTCGTCGAGTTCTACCTCGCGCGCGACCTGGTCATCTTCACCGGGATCCTCGCGCTCGGTAGCGCCCTGCTCCTCGGCGGGCTGGCGTACTTCTGGCTGCAGCTCAGGACCCTCCGGGAGCGCCGCCAGCAGGTCGCCGTCGACGAGGACTCCGGCGCCCCCTGAGCCGACGTCGTTGCCGGGAGCACGCCGGGAACCCGAGCCGACGGCGGACTTTTGGCCCCGCGGTCCCCATCGGTCGCCATGCGTGTCGCGGTGGTGACCGTCGGCGACGAGCTGCTCGCCGGGGACACCGTCAACACCAACGCCGCCTGGCTCGGCGAGCAGCTGGACCGCCGAGGGGCCCGCGTCGACCGCATCGTCGTCGTGCCCGATCGGGTCGGCGACATCGCCGCCGAGGTCAACCGGCTCCGCGCGACCCACGACGCGGTCGTCGTCACCGGCGGCCTCGGCCCGACCCACGACGACCTGACGATGGAGGGCGTGTCGGCCGCGCTCGGCGTGCCCGTGGAACCGAGCGACGAGGCCGTCGCCTGGTACGAGGACCACTCGACGTATTCACACGACGACCTCGTCGAGGGGACGACCGACCTCCCGCGCGGTGCTCGGCTCCTGGTGAACCCCGAGGGCGTCGCCCCCGGTGCGGTCTGTACGGGCGAGGACGGCGTCCCGATCTACGTCCTCCCGGGCGTGCCGGCGGAGATGGAGGCGATGTTCGAGTCGATCGCCCACGAGTTCGCGGGCCGCCCCCGCGAGCGCACCTTCGTCGAGACCTCCGAGCCGGAGAGCGCCCTCATCGACCGGTTCGAGGCACTTCAGGCCCGGTTCGAGGGCGTGACCGTCGGATCGTACCCGGGCCAGGACGGCGTCCGCGTGAAGCTCCAAGGCGAAGACGGCCCGTCCGTTCGGGCGGCCGCCGACTGGCTCCGCGAGCACGTCGACGACTAGCCGGGCCGGTTCAGACGCGATAGAGGAGCAGGAACGCGGCCAGGCTCGCGACGCTCACCGTGGCGATGAGCGGGAACGCCGTCGCCATGCCGAGACGCTCGGCGGCGATCCCGAACAGCAGTGGCCCGGCCGCCCCGCCGAGCGCGCCGGCGGTCAGCGTCACGCCGAAGAGGCTGCCGCTGAACTCGCGGTCGGCGTAGGCGGACGTGATCGCGTTCATGACCGGGAACGCGGCGTAGAGGACGACGCCGAGGACGAAGAACCAGGCGGTCAGCACGATCGGGCCGCCGGGCACCAGGGCCGTGGCCGTCAGCGCGACGGCCGAGAGGGCCAGCACGCCCACCCCGAGCGCCCGCCGGTCCATCCGGTCGGCGAGATGGCCGGCGCCGAGCGACGCGATGCCGCCCCCGGCGAGCATCACGAAGAAGACCGCGTTCGAGAGCGCCGTCGAGCCGGCCGTCCGGTCGAAGAGGTACGACGTGGCGAACGTCCTGACGGCGCCGATCTCGAGCGAGATGAGGAGGTTGGCGAGGAACAGCGCGGCGACCCACCACGCCAGCGGAACGTTCACCGCCGCGTGGAGGCGTTCGCCCAGGCCCGACGGGGCGGGCCCACCGGTCGGCGGGGCGCGGCCGCCGTCGCTCGCGGTGCGGCCCTCGTCGGCCGGGAACAGGAGGACGAAGCCGGCCGCATACACCACACCCACCCCGGCGCCCGCCATCAGCGCGGTCCGCCAGTCGAGGAGGACGGCCAGGCTGCCGATCACGGCCGGCGCCAACGCCGTCCCGGTGACGCCGCCGAGGCCGTGGATGCCCATCGCCTTGCCCTCGGTGGTGCCCGTTTCGAGGTCGCTGATGAGGGACATACCGGACGGGTGGTAGGTGCTACCGCCGATGCCCGCGAGGGCTTGGGCGGCCACCAGCGTGACGTAGTCGACGGCCAGGCCGGCGAGGAAGATGCCGGCGGCGAGGACGACCATGCCTGCCGCCAGCACCGGTTTCTTACCGACCCGGTCGGCGAGCGCGCCGGCCGGCAGCTGGAAGACCGAGTACATCACGTAGAAGACCGTCAGCAAGCCGCCGGCCTGCCCGTAGGAGATGGCGAGGTCCGCCACCAGCAGCGGCAGGATGGGCGGGAGCGCCACGCTGTAGAACTCGTTGACCGCGTGGGCGCCGGTGATGAGCCACACCCGCCGGGGGTTCGACACCGCGATCGACCCCCGAAGCGACAGCCTGCCCATAGCTCCGGTCGAGGCCACCGGCCGGTGTCACCCTTGTGATTCCCGGTCGTCGGCCCGGCGGTGGCCGGATCAGGCCAGCTCGGCGGCGTACGAGAGCACCGCCTCGGTCCTGAACTGGCCGTTCTCGGTCACCACGAGTTCGTCGTCGAACGTCACGGTCGGCGCTAGAATGGTCATATCGTAGTGCAGGTCGCAGTCGACCTCGCCGCCGAGCGAGGCGTTGTCGCCGATGGCGACGTGGGCCGTCCCGCGCTTCTTCTTGTCGGCGGCCTGGTTCCCACAGAGGGTGACGTCCGGGTTGGTCCCCAGCGATGGCGCCTCCGCCACGTTTCGGGCACAGTCCCCGGCAGTCGCGATCCGTGCCTCGAGCTCGCGGGCCGCCGCTCCCCCCTCGATGGTGGCGACGAGGCCGTCCTCGACGGTGAGCGTCACCGGTTCGTCGAGCGTCCCGATGGTGTCGATGGAGTAATCGACGACGACCGTGCCGGCGGCCGACCCTTCGACGGGAGCCACTGCCGACTTCCCGACGGGCAGGGCGACGATGTCGCCCGACCCGAGTTCGTCGGTCACGGCGTGGCCGGCCCGGCCGGCGAGGTCGACGGTCAGGTCGGTCCCCGCCGGGCTGGTGAGCCGGGCCGAGGAGGCGGCCGTCTGGATGGCGGCGACCGCCCGGGTGACCCGGCGGAGCTCGTCGTAATCGGAATCGAGCTGGTCCCGCATGATCGTCTCGGTGATCCCACGCATGATGACGAAGTCGACCCCCGCCGCGGCCGCCCGACGTCGGGCGTCGGTGTGGGTGATGGCGTGGGTGTTCACGTCGAAGACGACGTCCGCCTCGGCCATCGCCCCGGCGACGGCGGCCGGGAGCGCCGCCCCGTGGCCGTCGAGTCGGGGCTTCAGCACGACGGTCGTGACCGCTCCCGCGGCCCGGGCGGCGGCGGCGAGCGCTCGGGCGATGTCGACCTTGACCGGGTCGGTGACGAACACCGCCTCCGTGTCGGGGCCGACCCGGCCGATCCGTTCGACCACGTCCCGGGCGACGGCCGCATACTCGAGATCCTCCATGAGGCCACGCGCCCGTCGGTGGCCATAGCTCTTCGGCCGTCGGTCCACTGTCGGCATGACTTTCATGCCGCGGCCGTCAAGGGCAGGGCATGCGCGTCGGGTTCGTCGTCAACCCCATCGCCGGCATGGGTGGCCGTGTCGGGCTCAAGGGGACCGACGGGAAGGTCGAGGCGGCGCGCAAGCGCGGGGCGGTCCCCCGGGCTCCCGACCGGGCCGTCGAGGCGCTGGCGGCGCTTCGCGAGCGGACATCCGACCTCGAGCTGCTGACCTACGGCGGGGTGATGGGCGCGAACGAGGCGCGGGCCGCCGGGTTCGACCCGATCGTCGTCGGCGAGCCCGAGGGTCAGGCGGCCGATGCCGGATCAGCCGAGACGACGGCGGCCGATACCCGTGACGCCGTCGCGGCCTTCGTCGAGGCGGGCGTCGACCTCGTGCTCTTCGTCGGCGGCGACGGCACCGCGGTCGACGTGGCCGAGGCACTCGCGTCACTGAGCGCCGACGTCCCCATGCTCGGGGTGCCCGCGGGGGTCAAGGTCTACTCGGCCGTCTTCGGCGTGACGCCGGCCGGGGCCGGGCGTGTCGCCGCGACGTTCACGACGACCGAGGAACGGGAGGTGGTCGACATCGACGAGGACGCCTATCGCGACGGCGAGGTCCGGACCCGACTGCGGGCCGTCGCGCGGGTCCCTGTCGCCGAGGACCTCCAGTCCGCGAAGCAGCTCGGTGGCGGGACCGTCGAGGGGGTCGCCAAGGGGATCGCCGACGCGGTCGATGCGGGCGTCACCTACGTCCTCGGCCCCGGCGGCACGCTCCAGGCGGTCAAGCGCGAGCTCGGCTTCGAGGGGTCGCCACTCGGCGTCGACGTCTGGCGCGACGGCGAGCTGCTCGTCGAGGACGGCGCCGAGTCGGACATCCTGGCGGCGCTCGGCGACGAGAACGTCATCGTCGTCTCGCCCATCGGCGGCCAGGGGTTCATCTTCGGCCGCGGTAACCAGCAGCTCTCGCCGGCCGTCATCGAGCGAAGCGACGTCTGGGTTGTCGCCTCCCGCCGGAAGCTCGACACGATCGGCGTCCTCCGGGTGGACACCGGGGACGACGCGGTCGACGAGTCGCTGCGGGGCTGGCGCAAGGTCCGCACGGGCCGGTTCGAACACCGATTGTTGCAAGTCGTCTGAGCTCAGCGGCGAACAGTCCCGGCGGGTCGGTCGCCCTCCTGTTGTGTGTGCATAAGTGGCATATAGTCAAGGTTAAGGTCGACAGCGAATGTATAGGGAGTATGGAAACCCGGAAGGTCCAGCGGCTCGGCCCGTCGACGCTGGCCATGACGCTGCCGGCGGAGTGGGCGAGCGAGCACCAGGTGGAGAAGGGCGACGAGGTGTCCATCAGGATGGGCAGCAAAGGCACGCTCACCGTCCTCCCCCAGACGGTCCAGAGCGGGGACACCGAGGCCACCATCCACGCCGAACACCTCGACGCCGACTCGGTCGAGCGCGCCATCGTCGCCCAGTACGTCCT
>CAYWNQ010000137.1:0-5998 GCA_964459695.1 uncultured Halobacteriales archaeon
GCCCCCCCCCCCAGCTGGGGGGGGGCCCGCCCCCCCCCCCCCCGGGCGGCCCGCCCCGCGCCCGGGGGGCGGGGGGGCCGCCCCCGGGGCCCCCCCCACGACACCGCAGCGAGTCGCAACCGGTCGAGCGGTCGGGGGCTTTCTGGCGGTACGATCGGGTCAAGCACGAGTGGCGGTCGACGGGGCGGTTGCGGCGGGAGAGCGGTCGGGGGCTTTCCGGGCGGTACTGGCATCCACCACGAGCTAATCTGAACAGTGCCTCCTCCGCCACCCCCGCCCTTAACCCCCGGTAGCCCGAACACCGGGCCATGGCGTTCGCCCGCCACGGCGACGGCCCGGTCGCGGACCTCCGGGCGCTGGCGTCGCAGGTCCACCCGGTGTTCATGCTGCCGCCGGTGGCCGCCAGCGCGTTCGGCGCGGTGCTCGCGGGCGCGTTCTCGCCGTGGCTGCTCGCCCTCCACGCGACGGCGGCGTTCCTCGCGCTGTACACGGCCCACGTGAAGGACGGCTACGTCGACTTCCACCTGCGTGGCGAGGACGACGACCACCCGCTGACGGCGGCGGGCTGCCGGCGGGCGCTGGCGGCGTCGACGCTGGCGTTCGGGGCGTGTCTGGTCGCCATCGTCGCCATCGTCGACGTGGTCGCGGGGCTGCTGACGCTACCGGGCTGGCTCATCGGCTACCTCCACGCCCCCCAGCTCGACACCCACCCGGTGTCGGCCACGGCGGGCTACCCGACCGGCGTCGCGTTCGCGCTGCTCGGGGGCTTCTACGTCCAGGCGACGTACCTCTCGCCGGCGGTGGTGGCGTTCGCCGCGGTGTTCCTCGTGGTGCTGTCGGGCATCAAGGCCATCGACGACGCCACCGACCACGACTACGACCGCTCCATCGACAAGCGGACCGCCGCGGTGGTCCTCGGGCCCCGTCGGGCCCGCACGGTGGCCTACGGCCTGATGGCGACCGGGATGGTGGTCGTGGTCGCGCTCGCCGCCGTCGACGTGTTCCCCCCGGCCAGTGCCGCCGCCCCACTCGTCTTCGCCGTCGTCGCCGGCTTCGCGCGGCGGGCCGGCGAGGACGACGGTCTCGCGACGAAGCTGCTCATCCGCGGCTCCTACCTGTTCATGGCGGTCCTGGTGGCGGCGGTCTGGCTCGGGTAGCGCCCGCGCCGCGGCGCCGCCCGGCACGCGGCGAGAGCGCCCGGTCACGCCGACCCGTCGGCCGTCCGGTGGACCTCGCCGCGTGGCTCGTACTCCATCCCGGTCGCCACGCGGTCGGCGAGCTCAGGGCCGAACTCGCGGGCGACCAGGTGCAGCGCCAGGTCGATGCCCGCGGTGACGCCGCCGGCCGTCACGATGTCGCCGTCGTCGACGACGCGGGCCTCGACCACCTCGGCGCCCGACGCGCGGAGGTCCTCGAGCGCCCCGTCGTGGGTCACGGCCGGCCTGCCGTCGGTGAGTCCGGCGGCGGCCAGCAGCATGCCGCCGGTACAGACCGAGGCGACCGTCGCGCCGTCGGCGTGGCGGGCCGCGACCGCGTCCGGGAGGACGCCCCGGTCGGCTTCGGCTCTCGCACCCGCCGCCGCGGCGTCGTTCCAGCCGCCGCCCGGCACGACCACGAGGTCCGGGGCCGCCGGGAGGTCGCCGTCGGGTTCGATCCGGAGGCCGTGGCTGGAGGTGACCAGATCCCGGGGCTCGAGGGTGTACAGGCCGACGTCGACGTCGGCGCCGAACGTCCGCGCGTGGCCGAACACCTCGAACGGGCCGACGGCGTCCAGGTCGTCGAACCCCTCGTAGAGCACGATGGCGACGTCCATGACTCGCTCTCAGGGGCGAGCCCCCATATCGCTTCGTCTCGCGGGATGGCCGACGGCCGTGGGGGGCCGCTACGTCGCCGTGGAGACGATCTTCACGACGTCGCCCTCGGCGAGCTCGTGGTCCTCGCCGATGCGGCGCTCCGACCGGGCGTCGACGGCGTGGAGGTAGCCGTCGCCGATGTCGCTGTGGACGGCGTAGGCGAGGTCCAGTGGCGTCGCTCCGGTCCGCAGCAGGTGGGCGTCCGGCAGCACGTCGCCCTGGCCGTCGGTCCACCGGGTCTCGTTCTGGACGGGATAGACGGTGACGCGCTCGAGCAGGTCGTAGACGGCCTCGTCCAGCGCGGCCTGGACGCCGGTGCCGTCCCAGGTCTCCATCACCGTCCGGACCGTCTCCAGGCCGGCGGCCTGGTCGTCGCTGAGGTCGCCGACGACCGCGAAGTCGGCGTCGCCGGGGTCGTACTCCACGAGGCCCGCCTCGGCGGCCTGCCGGAGCGCCAGCTCGCCCTCCGCGGTCGCCGGCACGACCCTGTCGGCGGCGTCCCGGAGGCGGTCGAGGTTCTCGGCCGGCGCTACGTCGGCCTTGTTCGCCACGACCACGATGGGCTTGGTCTCCCGGCGGATCTCCCGGGCCAGTTCCTCGCGGTCGGCGTCGGTCCACTTGGCCGGGTCGTCGGCGTAGTCGACGCGCCGCAGGACCGTCATCACGTCGTGCTCGCTGGCGCCGACGCCGGTCAGCATCTCGGTGAGCGCCGCCTCGACGTCGAAGTCGGGCGACCGGGACTGGCGCTCGACGGTCTCCCAGTTGCGCTCGACGATGCCGGCCAGCCAGAGGTCCATCTCCTCCTCGACGAACCGGACGTCCTGGACCGGGTCATAGCTGCCGACCTCGAGGGGCTCGCCCTCCTCGTCGGTCGCGCCGGCGGCGTCGACGACGTTGCAGATGACGTCGGCGTCGGTCAGCGCGTCGAGGAACTGGTTGCCCAGCCCGCGGCCCTCGTGGGCGCCCGGGACCAGCCCGGCGACGTCGACCAGCTCGACGGGGACGTAGCGCTTGCCGGCCCGGCAGTGCTCGTCGCCACAGCGCTCCTCGCGGTCGAGGCAGGGACACCGGGTCCGGACGTAGCTGACGCCCCGGTTGGCGTCGATGGTGGTGAATGGGTAGTTCGCGACGTCCACGTCGGCCATCGTGGCCGCCTTGTAGAAGGTGGACTTGCCCGCGTTGGGCTTGCCCGCGAGCGCGACGGAGAGCATTGGTGGGGTCTTCTGGTGATGCTCGCAACTGCCTTTCGGTCGAGCAGGAGTGGTCGGTTGGGTCTTGGATGCCCGGGGCGCTACCGCATTCTTGCTCCGGACCGCCTGCTATTTCTCGACCGCCGCCACCGCCCGGAACGCCCCGAGACGCTGGACTCGGGCGGCGCTCGCGGTTGCCAGTTCGTCAGCAGGCCCGCCCGAGAAAGCGCGACGGACCCTAGTCCTGCCCACCGGCGGCGCCCTCGGCCTCGGCGATGACCTCAGCCAGGTCGTCCGGGCCGGCCTCCGCGACGCGCGCCGGTCGGTCGCCGTTCTCCCGATCGGCCGTGTCCGTCGCCCCGGCGGCCTCGTCGGAGTCCTCACCCGCGTCCACCCGGCAGACGGCGGGTTCGAGGTCGCCCCACGGGGTCGCCGCCGGCTCGACGGCGTCCTCGAGGTCGTCCCAGTCGCCGCCGGCGTCCACGCTCTTGGCGACGGCGTCGGGCGTCTCGCTGACGAACGACATCTCCCCGCGTGCGCGGATGGCGCCCTCGACCTCGGCGTCCTCGTGGAGCCGGAGGTCCTCGCAGGAGACGTCGCCGCGCACCTGCACGCCGGGGGCGATGGTGACCGTCCCGCCGCGGGTGGTGACGTCGCCGTGGACGACGGAGTCCCGCCCGACGCGGATGCCCTCCTTGGCGCGCAGGCTGCCGAACAGCTCGGTCGCCTCGCCGACGTCGAGCGAGGTGGCGCGGATGTTGCCGTGGATGCGACAGTCGTCGCCGATGCTGGCCGGCGTCGACACCCGCCAGGCGTCGTCCGAGACCGACGAGCTGCGCGGGATGACGACCGGCTCGTGGTCGCGCTCGTCGTCCAGCAGCGCGTCCACCACGTCGGCGGCCTCCTCCTCCTCGCCGATGCGGAGCAGCTGCTGGAGGTAGACGACGATGAACACGATGGTCGGCATCGGGTTGCGGATGACGATCCAGCCGTTGGCCTCGAACCCCTCCTCGATGTCGACGTCGTCGCCGATGTCGAGGTCCCCGGAGACGACCAGCTGGCCGGCCACGTGGACGCGCTCGCCGAGGTAGGCGTCCTGGCCGACGAGGACGTTGCCGTCCACGTCACACCACATGTCCAGCCGGCAGTCGCCCTCGGCCTCGATGTCGCCGCCGAAGGTCACCCGCTCGCCGGCGATGACGGCGCCGCCGCGGACGCCGAACTCGACGGTGGACTGGCCGCCGACGACGACGTCGCCGTCGGTGACGAGGTCGTGCTCCTCCACGTGGGTGCCGTCGGGGATGGCGAGTTCGTCCAGCGGGTCGGAGCGAAGCGACACGTGGAGGTGGTGGAGACCACCGGTATTAAAGCCTCTTCCGGTGTCTGACGGGCGTCTGACGCGCTGGCACCGTTCTCGCGCGGTCCGTCCCGTCGCGCTTTAGTCGGCGCGTAGACTACGGTCGCCCATGACCGTGTTGTCGTTCGACGAGCGGGGCGTCGACGTCGTCTACGAGGGGACCGAGTTCCGCCTGGAGGCCGCCCTCATCGAGGAGGCGACCCGGAAGTCCTACCCGGACGTGACCGACCACGAGGTCCTGCAGCTGGTCGAGGAGTCGCCGGCGCTGAGCGGCGAGCCGCGCCGCATCGCCGACATCCTGGCCTGACCGGTCGCCGAGCGGCAGGTTGAAGTCCGCGCCGCCGGAGGCTCCCCCATGGACCTGCTGGAGACCTACGAGCACCCGGCGTGGCTCACCGCGGGCTCGACGTTCGTCGCCTACGGCCTGCTGCTGGTGGCGATGTTCCTCGTGCTGTTCGTGCTGCCCTTCGCGGTCTACACGCTGCTGTAGGCGTCGCCAGGGACCGCCGAGCGTCCGCGCGAGCCGCGCGAGCGCGGATTCGCTGCCCGCGAGCGCAGCGAGCGGGCAGGGGTTTTCCACGAACGGTTTTGCGAGGCGGGTGCCCACGGCGCGCCGCAGGCGCGCGAAGACACCCGCCGACGTAAACGGTTCAGGCGAAGGTCTTGGAGACGTCCTCGTCCTCCTCGGCCTGCTGGATCTTGTGCCAGGCGTCCCGGAAGTCGGCCATCCGGACCTCCCGGCGGTCGTCGCGGATGGCGAACATCCCGGCCTCGGTGCAGACGGCCTTGATGTCGGCGCCCGAGGCGTGCTCGGTCTCGCCGGCCAGGACCTCGAAGTCGACGTCCTCGGCGAGGCTCATCTCGCGGGTGTGGATCTCGAAGATGAGCTCCCGGCCGGCCTCGTCGGGCTCGGGCACCTCGATGAGGCGGTCGAACCGCCCGGGCCGGAGGATGGCGCGGTCGAGCATGTCGAAGCGGTTCGTGGCGGCGATGATGCGGATCTCGCCGCGGTCCTCGAAGCCGTCCATCTCCGAGAGCAGCTGCATCATCGTGCGCTGGACCTCGGCGTCGCCGGAGGTCTTGGACTCGGTGCGCTTGGCCGCGATGGCGTCGATCTCGTCGATGAAGATGACGGCGGGCTGGTGCTGGCGCGCGAGCTCGAACAGGTCCCGGACCAGCTTCGCGCCCTCGCCGATGAACTTGTGGACCAGCTCCGAGCCGGCCATCTTGATGAACGTCGCGTCGGTCTGGTTGGCGACGGCCTTGGCCAGCATCGTCTTGCCCGTGCCGGGCGGCCCGTGGAGCAGGACGCCGGAGGGCGGGTCGATGCCGACCTCGTCGAACATGTCGGGGTTCCGGAGCGGCATCTCGACCGTCTCGCGGACCTCCTCCATCTGCTCGTCGAGCCCGCCGATGTCCTGGTAGGTGACCCCCGGCGAGTGCTCGACCTGCATCACGCGGGCCCGGACGTCGGTCTCGTCGTCGAGGGACTTGACGACCGACAGCGAGTTGTTCACCGCGACGCGGTCGTCGGGCTCGAGGCCCTCGCGCATCTCGTCGGTGACCTCGGTGAGGGCCTCCTGGTTGTTGCCGTGCTG
>CAYWNQ010000138.1:0-5974 GCA_964459695.1 uncultured Halobacteriales archaeon
CAAGCACTCGACTTGTAATCGGGAATTCGTGGGTTCAAATCCCACCCCTGGCTCTTCTCCGAGGGAGCGAACGCGACAGAGGTGAAAGCCAGGGGTGGGATTTGAGCCCTGGAAGTCGCAGCGCCGAGCGAAGCGAGGCGACCGTCTTCCTCCGGTTCGACTCCCGCCACGCCCGTGGCTCGTCGCGAACGAACGTGAGCGACGGCCACGGTACCGGGAGTCGAATGAGAGGAGTCGCAGCCCGTGCAGGCCCGCAGGGCCGAGCAGGACCGTCTCCGCGTAGTTCGACTCCCGCCTCGCCCGCTGTACGAGAAACGGACCGAAGACCGGTCAGTGCCCGCCCATCAGCTCGACCTCCAGCGCCCCCTCGGCGCCGGGGAACAGCCCCTCGAGGTCCGGCTCCGCCACCAGGTCGTACTCCCAGGCGCCGTCCGCGCGCTCGGTCCGTTCGACGGCCCCCGCCGCCTCGAGGTGCTCGAGGTGGGCGTAGGCCTCGCCGGGCCCGTGGAGGATGTGGATGGACTCGAGGTCGCCGAACAGGTGGGCGCTGACCGTCCAGGGGTCGGCGGGCGCCGAGTCGCGGAGGAACTCGACGACGCGGCGCGTCCGGTGGCGGTGGTGGGCGACGATGTCGGCGGCGCGGCCCGCCGGGTCGACGATGGGGCCGCGGTGGCCCGGCCAGGCCCGGGCGAACTCCCGCTCGACGACGGTCGACAGCGAGTCGAGGTAGGCGCCCAGCGGCCCCTCGACGCGGGTGTCGGCGCCGCCGACGTTGGGGGTGTAGTAGGGCAGCAGCGCGTCGCCGCTGAACAGCTCGGCGCCGTCGGGGCCATCGAACGCGAACCCCGAGAGGCCGGCGGTGTGGCCCGGCAGGTGGACCGCCTCCACCTCGACGGGCCCGAGGTCGAACCGGTCGCCGTCGGCGAACGTCGTCACCGTCGGCGGGTCGCCCTCGGCGCCGCCCTGGCTGTCCATGAACGCCAGAAGCTCCGAGCGCGACGCCTCGGGCATCCCCCAGGCCGCGATTAGCGCCTCGGTGCGGTCGTTCCGGCGTCGGCGGGCGTCGCCCTCGTCGCCCACGAGCGGCGCGTCGGCCTCGTGGACGTGGACCGACGCGCCGCCGGCGGCCTGGATCTCGCCGGCCAGCGCCGCGTGGTCCATGTGCCAGTGGGTCAGGAGCACCCGGTCGACGTCGGCGAAGTCGAGGTCCCGCGCGGCCAGGCCCGACCGCAGCTCCGCGCGGGGCGAGGGCAGCGCGATGCCGGTGTCTATCAGTGTCGTCTCGGCGGCGTCCACGAGGTAGGCGGCGTTCTCGCCCTCGAAGGCGTTGTTGCCCAGCCGGATGGGGAAGCAGTCGAACGTGACCGGCATCGGCGGGTCGATGCCCGTCACGTGTCGGCCCCGCTGCCCGAGGGTCCCTGGGTCCACCACGCCACTCCGCCCCGGTCCACGACGCCCGAACGGTCGTGGACCTCCGGCACGACGTCCATACCTCCGCAAGCGGTGGAGGCCCTATATCGGGTTCGGTCCGTGGCGCGGGCACGGGTGGTCGAACCGCCGGTCCTCGGTCGTACGTCGGAGCCCGGCGGCCGCCGAGAGGTAAGCACCCCGGCTATGGCCGCCGTCAGGGTTTCGGGGCCGCGGCGCGACCCACGGGTGTGTGATGAGCGACCGTTCGACGACGGAGTACGTCGCCGGCATCGTCGCGCTGTTCGCCGTCGTCGGGGTGGGCGTCGGGCTGGCGGTGAACGTCAGCCTCGCGTTCCTGATCGAGTGGCAGATCGACCCGGGCGGCGACCCCACCGACAGCACGCTGGTCGGGCTCACCCTCGTCCAGAGCCTGCTGTTCCCGCTGATGGTCGGGCCGCTCGTCGCGGGGTTCGCCTCGCTGGCCGCCGGCTACGCGATGGACCGACGCCGGCTGGTCGCGACCCTCGTGGGCGGCGCCGGGTCGGCGGCCGGGTTCTACGTGATGGCGGTCACCTCGCTGTTCCTGACGGTCGTGGTCCTCGCCCAGTACGGGGGCGGTGGCGGCGGCAGCGACCTCCCGCGGTCGCTGCTGGTCACCGCCGTCGTCGAGGCCAGCGTCCCGGTCGGCATCGTCGGTGGCGCCGCTGGCTACCTCGGGTCGCGGTTCTCGGACTGAACGCTGGAGAGCTCCGACAGCAGCCGGGCCTCGATCTTGCGCAGGTGCTCGCCGACGGTGGTGGTGGCGATGTCCAGCACCGCGGCGATGTCCTCGTGGGTGGCCTCCCGGGGGACCTGGTAGTAGCCCACCTCGACGGCAGTGTCGAGGATCTCCTGCTGGCGCTCGGTCAGCTGGGAGGACAGCTCCCGGAGCTCCGGCTCGTAGTCGCTCAACCGCTCGAGCTCCAGGTCCACCTCGTCGGGGACGTCCGTGATGGCCCGCTGGACGACGTCGTCCTCACCGATGACCGCCACCCGCAGGCGGCCGTCGCCCTTGAACTCGATGGGGGTGTCGACCACCAGCTCGTGCTCCCGGGTCAGCTCCAGCAGCGCGCGGGCGGGCTCTGCCGGCTCGAAGTGGACGTAGCTCTGGATCTCGCCGCCCAGCTCCGTCAGCTCGAAGCTGCGGACGTCCTCGCTGGCCTCGAGGATCTCCGCGAGGCGCTCGCGGTCGCCCCGGGCACGCGAGAGGCTGACGGCGGTGCCGTCGTTCAGCAGGTTCAGGTGGTGGACGGCCTCCTGGGACACCGACGGCTCGGCGGCCAGTCGGTCGGCCGCCGGGTGGAACCCCGGCCCCTCGGGGATCAGGACGATCCGGACGTACCGCATACCTGCCCCTCGAACCGCGGGGCCAAATAGCTACCCTTGAACCGCCCGGACAAACGCGGCACAAGGGTGTTGCGTCGGCCCGGCCAACGACTCCGGTGGACCGACGGATGAAGCCAGCCACCGCGCTGCTCGTCGCCCTCCTGGTCGTCGCCGCGGTCGCAGCCGTCCCCGGTGGCGGCGCCTCGCACGGCGCGGCGGCCAACTACACGGTCGAACCGGTGGACCACCGGCCCGGGGCCACCGGCGTCTCCTACAAGCAGTTCGCGGTCGCCGACAGCCGCGTCGGGCAGATCTCCTACCTCATCGGCCGGTACGCCGCCGGCAGTTTCGGCGACTGCGGCACGACGAACGCGGAGGTGTTCGGCATCGACCGGGACGACGACGCGCCGGGGACGGAGACCGACGAGACCCTGAAGGCCCACGTCGAGAGCGTCAGCACCACCGAGCACACGTTCGTCGCGGACATGTACGACGAGAGCGACGCCTTCGGGACCACGACCTACATCGACGCCGGCGACCAGTTCGTCTCCCACACCACCGACTGCTTCGAGAACCCCGACAGTGCGGGCTGGTACCAGATGTACTCGAAGATCAACGGGACCACCGACGGCACGCGGATCCGCAGCGACGGCTACTCGCACTACTTCTACGTCTGTGACTGCAGCTCGGAGGCCCAGGCCCGCCGGACGCTCGGCCCGCCGCCGTCGGCGGCCACGCCGACCCCGACGCCGACGGCCACCGCCACCCCGACGCGGACCGCCACCTTGACGCCGACCGCGACCGCCGGGCCCACGCCGACGCCGACGGCGTCCCCGGGCGGGACCCAGTCCCCATCACCGACACGGACATCGACCGCGGCGGCGACGGCCACCCCGACCGGGACCCGGACCGTCACGCCGACGCCCACCGCCCCGGCGTCGACCGGTGACGGCGACGCCGCCTCGCCGACGCCGACGGCGCCGGACTGGGACGCCTACTACCCCGAGACGCCGACGGTCGGACGGGGTCCGGGGTTCGGAGCCCCCCTGGCGCTCGTGGCGCTGGCCGGGGCCGTGCTGGTGGCACACCGGCGGGCCTGAGACCCGCCGCGGGAGGGTCCCGTCAGGCGTGGCCGGACACCCGGACCGGCTCGTAGGGCTCCTCGAGATAGTCGAGGTCCGACGCCGAGAGCGATATCTCCAGGGCCTCCACGGCCTCCTCGAGGTGCTCGATGGAGGACGTGCCGACTATCGGGGCGTCGACCTCGTCCTGGTGGAGCACCCAGGCGAGGGCTATCTGGGCCATCGAGACGCCGCGGTCGGCGGCGAGCTCCTGGACGCGTTCGTTGACCTCCCGGCCGCCGCCCTCGGCGTAGGGGTGGGCGTGGGCGTAGTCGTCGGTCCGGGCCCGCTCGGTGGTCTCGTACTCCTCGTGGGGCCGCGCCAGGAACCCACGCGCCAGCGGCGACCACGGCATCACCCCGACGCCCTCGCGGTCGCACAGCGGCAGCATCTCCCGTTCCTCCTCGCGGTAGGCGAGGTTGTAGTGGTTCTGCATGGTGGCGAACCGCTCGCATCCCAGCCGGTCGGCGGTGTGGAGCGCGTCGGCGAACTGGTGGGCCCACATCGAGGAGCCGCCGACGTACCGGACCGCACCGCGCCGGACGGCGTCGTCGAGCGCCCGGACGGTCTCGTCGATCGGCGTGTCGTCGTCCCAGCGGTGGGTCTGGTAGAGGTCGATCGTCTCCATCCCGAGCCGGTCGCGGCTGGCATCGAGCTCCTGCTCGATGGTCTTCCGGGAGAGGCCCCCGGAGTTGGGGTCGTCGTCGCGCATGGGGAAGAACACCTTCGTGGCGACGACGCTCTCCTCGCGGTGGCCCGACAGCGCCTCGCCCAGGACGCGCTCGCTCTCGCCGCGGCTGTAGAGGTTGGCGGTGTCGAAGAAGTTGATACCGAGCTCCAGGGCCCGCTCGACCAGCTCGTGGCCGTAGGCCGGCTCGCGGACCCACGGGCGCCAGTCGGGGTCGCCGAAGCTCATGCAGCCCAGGCAGATGCGCGAGACGGTCATCCCGGTCGAGCCCAGCGTCGTGTACTCCATGGCCCGCCGTCGTGGCGGCCCGGCAAAAAAGGGGTGGCGCCGGCGCCGATTGCCGGCCGCCAGGACCGGCGGGCTACAGCGCCTCCACGGTCGTGCCGGCGACGACCCGCCGGAGCGCGAGAACGGCCAGCACCGCCAGCAGGCAGTACGCCCCGACCGCGAGGTAGCTGCCGGTGGTGGCCGAGCCGACGGCGAGCCGCGCCACGGTCGTCGCGGGGTGCTCGGGCAGCAGCGCCGCGGCGGTGAACGCCACCAGCGCCCCCAGCGAGTACAGCAGCTGGGCCCGCTGGCGGTCGGCCACGGTCACGCCCAGCCCCAGCCCGAGCGCGACCAGCCCGACGCCCAGCCCCGCCGTCAGCGCGAGCAGCGCCGGCCAGTTGGCCACCGCGATGCCGTTGACCACGAGCAGCGCGAGCCAGAGCGCGGCCTGGACGGGTGCCAGGACCGCGGCGGCCAGCCCCTTGCCCGCCAGGACGTCGCCGAGCGACAGCGGGGCGACGCGCAGGAGCTCGATGGTGCCGCGCTCGACCTCCTCGGTGACGGCGTCGACCGCGACCGATCCCGAGATGAACACCGGCAGGAACAGCAGCAGCGGTACCAGTACGGTGTAGGCGAACGAGAAGTACGGGCTCGCGTCGGGCGACTCCGGCAGCGGGACCGGCTCCCGGTCGAGGTGTGCGGCCCGGTCGCTGCGCTCGCGACGCTCGAGGGTCTCGAGGGCCTCGCGCACCTGGACCACCACGAGGGTCTTCCGCAGGCTGCCCGCGGGCGCGGTGACGGTGACGTCGATGCGCCGGTCGTCTCCGGTCGAGGCGGCCACCACCGCGTCCACCTCGCCCCGCCGGAACGCCGCCGTCGCCGCCTCGGGCGCCCCGTAGGTCGCCACGTCGAGCCCGCCCGACTCGCGGGCCGCCGCGACGAGGTCGTCGGTGGCGTCGCCGGTCGCCGCGACGTCCACGCCGCCGGACACGGCGCCCGGGTCGTACAGCGACGTCAGTCCGACCACGAGGAACGAGGAGAAGCCCGCGACGAACAGCTGGATGAGCAGCGCCAGCACGATGGTCTTCTCCCGGGAGAGCCCGGCGAGCTCGCGCCGGGCGAC
>CAYWNQ010000139.1:0-5862 GCA_964459695.1 uncultured Halobacteriales archaeon
CGCTTGACCTTCTCCTGGACGGCCGCGGCGAAGTTGCCGACGACCATCGTCACGACCGCCAGCACCTGGAACAGCAGCGCCCAGTCGATGGCGACGGTCGCGACCGCCTCCAGCGGGAACGCGACGGTGAACACCCGGAACGCGGCCACGAAGCCCGCCGCCTTCGACGCCGACGACAGGAAGCCGCTGATCGGCGCGGGCGCGCCCTCGTACGCCTCCGGGGCCCAGAAGTGGAACGGCACCGAGGCCGTCTTGAACGCGATCCCGCCGGCGACCATCAGTACGCCGACGCCGAGCACGCCCGTCAGCTCCGTCTCGCCGACGGCCTCGGCGATCCCCGCGAGCTGCAGCGTCCCCGAGACGCCGTACACCAGCGAGATGCCGTACAGGAACACACCCGACGACAGCGCCCCGATCAGGAAGTACTTCGTCCCGGCCTCGACCGAGCCGCGGTTGGTCTTCAGGAACGCCACCAACGCGTACGACGGCAGGCTCACCAGTTCGAAGCTGACGAACACCGTCGCGAGGCTGTTGGCGCTGGCCAGAAGCACCATCCCGGTCGTGGCGAGCACGACCAGCGAGTAGTACTCCGCCTGGTAGGCGTGGTCGGCCAGATAGTCGTAGCTGGCGACGGTCACCAGCGCCGCAACGATCGTGAACACGACGGTGAAGAACAACGCGACGCCGTCGACGACGAGTTGGCCGCCAAACAGGTCGACGGAGCCACCGGGACCGATTTCGACCGCCAGCAGCCATCCGGCGGCAGCCAGCGCGGCCAGCGATCCCGCGGCCGTGATGGCGGCCAGCCCCAGGCGGTTCCGCGAGTCGGGGTCGACCATGTCGTACACCAGCAGGACCAGCGCCGTCGCACCCAGGATCAGGTGCGGCGACAGCGCCAGCCACTCCGTTGCGACCATCAGGCAACACCTCCGCTAAGGACGGTAACCGCGTCTGTGATCATCTCGAAGATCAGCTCCGGGAACACGCCCAGCAGGACGATGAACGCCAGCAGAACGACCAGTGAGAGCACGTCGTGGACCGGCGCGGGACCGATCTCGTAGTCGGTCTCCAGGCGGTAGGGACCGAACAGGCTCCGCTGCATCGCAAACAGCAGGTAGCCCGCCACGATCACGATGCCGAACATCGCGGTCGCGGTGAAGATGGGCGCGCCGGGGAACGCGTCGAACGAGCCGAGGAACACGAACACCTCGGCGGCGAACCCGCTCATCAGCGGCAGACCCATGTACGCGAACGCGCCCGCGACGAACACGCCGACGGCGACCGGCATCTTGTCGGCCAGCCCGGACATGTCACCGACCATCCGGGTGTGGGTCGCGTTGTAGATGACCCCGACGGTCATGAACAGCAGCCCCGAGATGAGGCCGTGGCTGACCATCTGGAAGGTCGCGCCGCCCAACCCGAACGGGGTCAGGGCGACGAGTCCGAGGATGACGTAGCCCATCGACGAGACCGACGAGTACGCGACGATGCGCTTGAGGTCCTGCTGGGCCATCGCCAACATCGCGCCGTAGATCACCGACACCACACCAACCGCGGCGATGACGTAGACGAACTGCTCGGCGACGTCCGGCATCATCGTGAAGTTGAACCGCAGCAGTGCGTACGTGCCCATCTTCAGCAGGACGCCAGCCAGAAGCACCGACGCGGGCGTCGGCGCTTCGACGTGGGCGTCCGGCAGCCAGGTGTGGAACGGCACCACGGGCACCTTCACGGCGAAGCCGATGAAGATGGCGAAGAACGCGGCCACCCGCACCGTCTCGGCGGGCACACCGGCCAGCGATTCGAGCTGACCGTCCCGAAGCGCCTGGGCCATCTCGGGCAGGCCGAACGACTCGACCGGCAGCGCGAACACCAGCGCGATCACGCCGATGAACATCAGCAGGCTCGCGACGTTGGTGTACACGAAGAACTTGATCGCGGCGTACTTCCTGCGGGGGCCGCCCCAGACGCCGATGAGTAAGTACATCGGCACCAGCACGGCCTCCCAGAACACGAACCACAGGAAGAAGTCCAGCGCCGCGAACACGCCCAGCAGCGCGGCCTCCATGAACAGCACGAGGCCGTAGAACTGCGACTGGCGCTCGTCGATGGGCGTCCACGCCGAGACGATGGCCAGCGTCGTCAGCAGGGTCGTCAGCACGACCAGCGGCAGCGACACGCCGTCCAGGCCCACGTACCAGTTGACCGACAGCGGGCCGATGGACAGCCAGGTCGCCATCGTCTCGAACGCCAGGTCGCCGTCGGCCAGCAGGGCGTTGCCGGAGCCGTCGAACGCCGCGTACAGCCAGAGGCTGCCGCCCAGCGGCAGCAGGCTAAGCAGTGCCGCCAGTTTGCCGGCGTACCTGTCCGGCGCGGCGAACACGACCAGCGAACTCACGAACGTGACCGCCAGGAGTGCTTCGAGCATCATTCAGAACCACCCTCCCATGAAGGCGAAGGTAACCAGCAGGACGACCAGCCCCGCCGTCAGCAGGGCGACGTAGTTCGAGACGATACCGCTCTGGATCCGACGGATCCGCCGCCCGGAGAACAGCGACACGCTGGAGACGGCGTCGACCACGCCGTCGACGACGACCTGGTCGAACGTGTCCGCAGCGCGCGAGATCGGCAGCGTCACGCCCTCGGCCAGCCAGACCTGGTACTCGTCCTGGTAGTAGTTGTTCCCGAGCAGTTCCTTGATCGACCCAAGCCGGTCGGTGTGCGGTTGGGGGTCGCTGCCGTACAGCCGCCAGGCCAGGCCGGCGCCGGCAAGCGCCAGGCCCACCGACAGCACCGCCGAGACGATGGGCGTCAGCGACGCCGCCTCGACGTGGGCGACGTCGTGCAACACCGTCTCGTAGTGGTGCGCCGAGGTGAGCAGGCCCGCCCCCTCGGTCGTGTCGAGCCAGCTGTGGAGGTACTCGACGTTCAGCGGCACCATGTTGACGAACCCGGCGACCGTGGCCAGCACGCCCAGCACGATCAGCGGTAGCTTGACCGACCAGCCGACGCCGTGGGCGTCCTCGGCGACCTCCGTCCGGGACTCGCCGTGGAAGGTCAACGCGACCATCCGGAACGTGTAGAAACCGGTGAAGAACACGGCGACCAGCCCAAAGGCGAACGCGAGCAACAGCAACACGCCCAGGCCGCCGGAGGTCTCGAGGCCGTGGACCAGCGACTCGTAGAGGATCTCGTCCTTGCTCCAGAAGCCCGAGAACGGGACGATCCCGGCCAGCGCCAGCGACCCCGCCAGGAACGTGTAGTAGGTAACGGGCAGTTTCTCCTTGAGCCCGCCCATCTTCCACATGTCGTAGGTGTGGTGGGTCGCGACGATGACCGAGCCGGCCCCGAGGAACAGCAGCGCCTTGAAGAAGGCGTGGTTCATCAGGTGGAAGGTCCCGGCGACGTAACCGCCCGCGCCCAGCCCGAGCATCATGTAGCCGTACTGGGAGATCGTCGAGTACGCCAGCACCTGCTTGATCTCGTTTTTGACGACGCCCATGGTGGCGGCGAACAGCGCCGTGAATCCACCCACCAGGGCGATGATCGCCAGTGCGGTCGGCGACAGCGCGTAGAAGCCGTACATCCGCGCGACCAGGTAGACGCCCGCGGCGACCATGGTTGCGGCGTGGATCAGCGCGGAGACCGTCGTCGGACCCTCCATTGCGTCCGGCAGCCAGGTGTGCAGCGGGAACTGTGCGGACTTGCCGATCACGCCGCCAAGCACGAGCAGACCGAGCACGGTGACGCCGAGCGTCGGGTCCATCCCGAGGACGCTCTCGCCGCCCTCGATGGCTTCGGCGGCCAGCGCCGGGAAGCTCCCCTCGCCGGCGAACCGGCCGGTGCCGAACGCGGCGAAGATCCCGACGACGCCGACCAGGAAGAAGTAGTCCCCGAAGCGCGTGACCAGGAACGCCTTCTTCGCGGCGCTGGCGGGCGCTTCCTCGCGGAACCAGAAGCCGATCAGGAGGTACGAGCACAGCCCGACCAGCTCGAAGAACATGAACGCCATCAGGAGGTTGTCCGCGAACACGAACGCGAGCATGGAGAACGTGAACAGCCCGAGTTCGGCGTAGTAGCGGTGTAGTCCCGTCTGGCCGTCGGCGTTCATGTAGCCCAGGCTGAACACGTGGACCAGGAAGGCGACCAGCGAGACGATGATCAGCATCAGCGCGGAGAGGGGATCGATCAGGATCCCGAGGGACAGTTCGTAGCTGCCGGGCGCGGCCGCCCACTCGTGGATCGTCCCCTGGATCGGTTCACCGCCGCGGACGTGGACGAACGCCCACGCCGACAGGACGAGCGACCCGGCGGTCGCCAGGATGCCGGGGATGGCTCCGCCCTTCGGGAGCAGCCGCGGCGCGAACAGGACGCTCGCCAGCGCGACCGCGAACGACGCCAGCGGGAGCAGTGCAATTGCGGGTGCGATGTCGGCTATCGTCGCCATCTTACCACCTCATTGTCGTTGGGAGTCCCACGTCGACGTCGTCGAAGTTGCGGTACAGCACGAGCACGATGCCGATGCCGATGGCCACCTCGGCGGCCGCCAGCGCCATCGTGAACAGCACGAACGTCTGGCCGGTCAGGTTGCCGTGCATGAAGCTGAACGCGACCAGGTTGACGTTGGCCGCGTTCAGCATCAACTCGACGGACATCAGGATGACCAGCGCGTTCCGGCGGGTCAGCACGCCGAACAGCCCGACGCAGAACAGCCCGGCCGACAGCAGCACGTCCCACTCGGTCGGCACCATCACTGCTCACCTCCCAGGAGGAGGCGCAGTGCCGAGACGAACTCGCCGCCCTCCTCGCGGCGGGCCAGGAGCACCGCCCCTTCCAGGGCGGCGTCCAGCGCGACCGCGATGATCAGGAACGCGACGAGGAACCGGTCGGTGCCGGTGTCGATGACCGTCTCGTGTGGCACGTCGAAGATCGCGTAGCCGATGCCAGCGGTGATGCTCTCGATCCCTTCGAACCCGACGGGATCGGGAAACTCCGCGGCGAGGAACACGGCCGCCAGCACGCCGAACAGTGCCACGGCCGCGAGTCCCCGCACCAGGTGGACGCCGAGCTTGAGTTTCGGCCGCGTGGTCATGCCGGCTCACCCTCCTCGGTTTCCGTCGCGCTCGCGCCCGGCTCTTCCCGGCGGACGAGCATCACGGCGAACGAGATGAGGATCAGCACGCCGCCGACGTACACCAGGATCTGCATCGCCGCGACGAACTCCGCCCGGAGCATGACGTAGTGGATCGCCACGCTCAGCAACGCGACCCCGAGGAACAGCGCCGAGTGCCAGACGTCCCGTACCAGGACGACGCCCAGCGAGCCCCCGAGGGTCACGGCGGCGAAGAGCGCGAACGCGAGTGTCTCGTACAGTGCCATCGCTAGGTTGGAGTCCACCCGGCGTCCCTTTGAAGATTTCTTTATCGTCCCGTGCGCGCCCAGACGACGTTTCCGCCTCCGTCCGTATCACGTGGTGGTTACCGCCCCCATTCGTACCATGTGGTAGCACGACACAAGTCCGCCCGCCGTCTTCTCGCCACCCGAATCGTCGTCCAATCCGGCGATGCTGCCGTGACAGCTCCGGTGCAGGCGACTGACAGTGACTCGTACGAATTCGCGGGCAGTCGAATCAGAAGTCGCATTGCGGCCGGCGAATTTGATGCGCCCGGCCCGTCCGACCGCAGGCGGCGACCGGCCAAATTTGGTTTCATGGCGCGCGCGAGCAGCGCGCGCGAGGTCTCCGCGAACGAATGTGAGCGGAGGCTCGTCGGAGCGAGCTCCGACGGTGGGCGGAGCGGCCGGGGCGGGGCGGGGCCGGGGCCCCCCGGGCGGGCGAGCCGCGGGGGGGGGGGGGGGGGGGCC